>NZ_JBFTLQ010000227.1:0-354 GCF_056396525.1 Cupriavidus sp. 05T41 | reverse complement strand
AGATTGGGCCTCGCAGCAACATGTTCGAATCAAGAGGGAATCCAGCCTGCATAAAACGAGTCGTTTCATGCGCCGCAAAAATGAGTCGTGGCGACCGCACAAATCGCCGACCATGCGGTCACCACCGAACGTAAGTTTCGGGTAAGCTGCGCAAAAATTGGTGCGCCGCGCCGCGGTGGACCAACGGGCCAGGACGTCTGCCCGCCCAATCAGATACGACGCCAGCTAAAGGAGAAATTGACGATGCATATCGGCATCCCGCAGGAAACGCGGGCAGGCGAGGCACGCGTCGCCGCCACCCCGGAGACCGTCAAGAAGTACGTTGCCCAAGGGCATCAGGTCACGGTGCAGGCT
>NZ_JBFTLQ010000226.1:0-355 GCF_056396525.1 Cupriavidus sp. 05T41 | reverse complement strand
CTGGGCGCCAAGGCCGTCCTGGCTCAGGGCGACGTCGCCGACGACGCCGACTGCCGCCGGATCGTCGAGGCCGCGGCGCCGTCGGGCCGCATCGACGCCCTGTTCAACAACGCCGGCATGACCAAGTTCGCCCCGCAGCACGGCGACCTCGATGCGGTGAGCGCCGAGGACTTCCTCAAGCTCTATTCGGTCAATGTGGTCGGCGCCTTCCAGATGGTCCGCGCCGCCCGCAGCCTGCTGGAGGCCGCGCCCCGTCCGGGCGCCGTGGTCAACACCAGCTCGATCGCCGGGGTGATGGGCAACGGCTCGTCGGTGCCCTACGCCGCCTCGAAGGGCGCGATGACCACCATGACCC
>NZ_JBFTLQ010000225.1:0-356 GCF_056396525.1 Cupriavidus sp. 05T41 | reverse complement strand
GTGGACGAACCACTCCATGCCCTTGGKCGCGTGGCGCAATGTCTGACGCCCCAGGCTGGTGTACCAGGCGAGTGCGCCGCCGGCGAGCCTGGCATGGCCGGCCTTTTCCATTTCCTCRTACAGCCCGTTGGCCTTGTCGAACATGTCCCCCAGGGTCTTKGCGCGCTCCAGGCCTTTGCCGGTGTAGTCGTAGATATCGTGCTCGGTGACGGGCAGCGGCGCGGCTTTGGCCGCTTCCCTGGTGCGCTCCATCTCCGCGAGGATGTCGCTCTGGTTCAGCGCGAAGCCTCGCAGGGCAAGATATTGGCGCGGTCGGTGGTGTTGCCCTCCCACCATGTCTGGATGATGTCGGCGGT
>NZ_JBFTLQ010000224.1:0-362 GCF_056396525.1 Cupriavidus sp. 05T41 | reverse complement strand
GAGCAGGCCATGGTGTCGATCGGCCGCGGATTGATGGCACAGCCGCGGCTGCTGGTCATCGACGAGCCGTCGCTTGGGTTGTCGCCGCTGTACGTGAAGGAAAACTTCAAGGTCATCCAGCAGATCAATGAGCTTGGCATGACCGTGCTGCTGGTTGAACAGAACGCGCGCCAGACGCTGGCGATTGCCCACCAGGGCTATGTGCTGACGCAGGGTCGCGTGGTGGCGCAAGGCTCGGCGCAGGCGTTGCGTGAGAATGACGAAGTGCGCGCCGCGTACTTTGGCTGAGTGTGCTGGCGGATCGATTCTGGAGACTGATGCCGTGGACCAATATCTCGATCTTCCCGTGCGTGAGCTGGTAG
>NZ_JBFTLQ010000223.1:0-383 GCF_056396525.1 Cupriavidus sp. 05T41 | reverse complement strand
AGGTTCAGGTGCTCGGCCGAATTGCCGCCGACCACATCGACCAGCCACGCATCGCGGCGGCGCATCACCGTCTCCACGCGCAGCAGGTTGTTGGTGGAGCGATCGGACGAATAGCCGGTGAACTCGCCGAACGGCCCTTCCTCCACGCGCGCCGCCGGGTCGATCACCCCTTCCAGCACGATCTCGGCATGCGCCGGCACGGCGATGTCGTAGTGCGGCGTGCGCACCACCTCGAGCGGCGCGCCGAACAGCCCGCCGGCCACGTGGCGCTCGTCCACGCCGTACGGCAGGCGTGCCGCGCCGGCCAGCATGAACAGCGGATGGGCGCCGAYCACCATCGCCACCGGCAGYGGCYTGCCRGCCTCCGTGGCGCGCTGGAGCAT
>NZ_JBFTLQ010000222.1:0-390 GCF_056396525.1 Cupriavidus sp. 05T41 | reverse complement strand
GTATTTCTTTGGCCGGACGAGAGACTACAGGCCCATGGCTTTCATCAGGCGCTGAACCGTCTTGTGGTTGACGATCAATTCCGCTTTCCGAAGCGCCGCCGTAATTCGGCGGTAGCCGTAGCGACCTTTGTGCTGCGCAAACAGCTCACGGATTCTTGCCTTCAGTTCCGCATACCTGTCCTGCGCCTGAAGTACTGTTTGCTGATAGTAGAAGGTGCTTCGTGCCAGGCCTGCGACCTTCAACAGCCCCGCCAATGGATACTGCCGCCTTAGCTCAAGCACTATTTGCGCTTTTTGGGTTGCGCAGATTTCTTGTTCGCTTGAACTAAGGCGTCGAGTTTTTTTAGGTAGGCGTTCTCCATGCGCAGGTAGTTCAGCTCGTCAATGAGC
>NZ_JBFTLQ010000221.1:0-390 GCF_056396525.1 Cupriavidus sp. 05T41 | reverse complement strand
GGCCTGCGGCGCCGGAGCCGGTGCGGCGGCAGCCGGGGCCGCGGGAGCCGGCGCGCTGGCGGGAGCCGCTGCAGGCGCGGCAGGCGCGGCGCCTGCACCTTCGAGGATCAGGATCAGCGTGCCTTCGGCMACGTTGTCGCCGATCTTCACCTTGACTTCCTTGACCACGCCGGCGGCKGGCRAAGGCACGTMCATGGTGGCCTTGTCGGACTCGAGCGTGACCAGTGCGTCTTCGGCGCTGATGGTGTCGCCCGGCTTGACGTGGACTTCGATCACGGGYACGGMRTCATAGTCGCCGATGTCCGGCACCTTGACTTCGATCGGGCCCGAAGACGCGGCGGCCGGCGCGGGAGCGCTTGCCGGGGCCGGTGCCGCCACCGGGGCGGGAGC
>NZ_JBFTLQ010000220.1:0-396 GCF_056396525.1 Cupriavidus sp. 05T41 | reverse complement strand
GTGCTGGACAACCTGTTCCGTGCGGCGACCATGCGCATCGACGAATTCGCGACGGCCGTGAATGTGTCCGTGGCCACGGCCAACCGCTTCGCCCGGGCGCTCGGCTTCGAAGGCTATCCGCAGTTCCGCGCCGAACTCGTGCGCGGCTTCGAGGCCACGCTGGCGCCGGTGGAGCGCCTGCGCGACGAACTGTCCCGTCCGACGACGGTGGCCGAGGTCTTCGCCGCCGCCCTGGACGACGGCGCCCGCAACCTCGAAGCCACGCGCCGCGCGATCGATGCCGAGGCCTGCGAGCGGGCCGTCGATGCCATCCTCGCCGCCGAGCGCGTGTATGTGATGGGCTTTGGCGCAAGCGGCTTCCTGGCTGGGCTGCTCCAGCACGGGCTGGAGATGCAC
>NZ_JBFTLQ010000219.1:0-407 GCF_056396525.1 Cupriavidus sp. 05T41 | reverse complement strand
GGCCGGGCCGGCAGGGCGGCGGCAACATCAGCGATAGATGTTGTTCTGGGCGTTCTGCGTCGAGTTGACATGCGACTTGATGTCATCCGCGAAGGCCGTGTTGTTGCCGTTMATGTTGACCACGTTCTGGGTCTGGCCAATCAGTTGCGAGKCATTGAAGGTCGAGTCGAGCTTGACCGAGCTGAACACGGGCATGAAGGGCACGAAGCCGCCGCGCACGGCGCGCATGGCGCCRGCGTCGAGTTCTTCGGTGACGGACAGGTCCTTGATGGCGAGGGTGGTAGTCATGGCAGTTCTMCTGGAAGGCGGTTGGCCAGCTGGCCGGGTATCGATTGGGACTTCGGTTCGTTTGCTGTCGAGCATCTTTGCTTCGCTCGGGAGGTACAAACGCATGGAGTGTGCCAAGG
>NZ_JBFTLQ010000218.1:0-410 GCF_056396525.1 Cupriavidus sp. 05T41 | reverse complement strand
GGCCTGGCGGTAGAGGTCCTTGCGCGACAGGCCCAGGGCCTTGGCCACCTCGGAGGCGGCCTCGCCCAGGGGCAGGCGGGTCATGGCCTCGCGCAGGGCGGCCTCGGCGTCGTCGGCGCTGGCGGCCTTCTCCTCGCCGGGACCCACCAGGATGACGATCTCGCCCTTGGGGGCCTCGAAACGCGGGTCGACGGCCAGTTCGCCCAGCGGGCCGCGCACGCAGGTCTCGTAGAGCTTGGTCAGTTCGCGGCACACCGCCGCCGGGCGCTCGGCGCCGAACACGGCGGCCATGTCGGCCAAGGTGTCGTCCACCCGCGAGGCGCCTTCGAAGAAGATCAGGGTGGCGCGGGTCGCGGCGAATTCCTCGAAGAAGGTCTTGCGCGCGCCGGTCTTGGGCGGGGGGAAGCCGG
>NZ_JBFTLQ010000217.1:0-411 GCF_056396525.1 Cupriavidus sp. 05T41 | reverse complement strand
CTGATGGGCTGGGGCGTGTCCGCCGACGACTGCTATCTGGTGCTGCGCTCGCTGCCGAGCATGCCAGTGCGGCTGGCCGCGCACGACCGCGCCGCGCGCGAAGTGGCCGAATGGCTGTGCCAGCGTCCGGAAGTGGCCAGGGTGCTGCACCCGGCGCTGCCCGATTGCCCCGGCCACGAGGTGTGGCGGCGCGATTTCACCGGCGCCACGGGGCTGTTCTCGATCGTGCTGCGCGACCGCTATACGCGCGCGCAGGTCGATGCCTTCGTCGAGGCGCTGCGCCTGTTCGCGATCGGCTGGTCCTGGGGCGKGGCGCACAGCCTGGCGGTGCCGTACCACGTGCAGACCATGCGGCCGGCGGGCAGCTGGCCCCCCGCCGGCTGGGAGCACGCGGGTGAACTGGTGCGCCTG
>NZ_JBFTLQ010000216.1:0-443 GCF_056396525.1 Cupriavidus sp. 05T41 | reverse complement strand
GAAGGTCGAGTCGACCTTGACGGTGCTGAACACCGGCACGAAGGGCACGAAGCCGGTGCCGCCGCGCACGGTGCTCATGGCGTGGGCGTCGAGTTCTTCGGTGACGGACAGGTCYTGGATGGCGATGGTAGTCATGGYAGTTCTCCGGTACTCAGTGATGTGCGGATTCGGTTGGCGCGCTCGGTGGGGCCGCGGCAACATCAGCGATAGATGTTGTTCTGGGCGTTCTGCGTCGAGTTGACATGCGACTTGATGTCATCCGCGAAGGCCGTGTTGTTGCCGTTCATATTGACCACGTTCTGGGTCTGGCCGATCAGTTGCGAGGCATTGAAGGTCGAGTCGACCTTGACGGTGCTGAACACCGGCACGAAGGGCACGAAGCCGGTGCCGCCGCGCACGGTGCTCATGGCGTGGGCGTCGAGTTCTTCGGTGACGGACAGGTC
>NZ_JBFTLQ010000215.1:0-470 GCF_056396525.1 Cupriavidus sp. 05T41 | reverse complement strand
GACGCACAAGCCTGTCTGGCCGGAAAAGTGCCAGCCGTTCGACGGGTCCCGGTTGTCGTAGACATCCAGGGCCGCGAGCAACTGCTCGCTCTGCAGCCATTTGTGGTGGTCGTTGGMGCGGCCTTCGGCCAKKGCTTCCAGCGYCTTGCAYTGCTGCTCGAAGKCGGCCAGGTTGGCTTTCATGGCCTGAACCTGCAGGGCGGCCTGCGGGTCCGGGGGATTGACGTACCTGGTCTCGAATCGATTGCGGTATTCRCCGCTGTCGAGCTTCGCCTGCACCCGYGYRCGGATGGYCGYCTCRTAGTYCTTCATGTGTTGCYSGGCGGCCTGTTCCCAGCGGGCCTCCTGCTCCGCGTCGAGCACCCAGCCGCGGGTCATGGCGGCGCCGGGGTCTTCGATCTTGGCGCGCTCGATGTCGATGTAGTGTCGCGCCTCGATGGCGGCCGACTTGTCCTCGAACAGCTGCCTGA
>NZ_JBFTLQ010000214.1:0-471 GCF_056396525.1 Cupriavidus sp. 05T41 | reverse complement strand
ACACCGCCCGTCACACCATGGGAGTGGGTTTTGCCAGAAGTAGTTAGCCTAACCGCAAGGAGGGCGATTACCACGGCAGGGTTCATGACTGGGGTGAAGTCGTAACAAGGTAGCCGTATCGGAAGGTGCGGCTGGATCACCTCCTTTCAGAGCGTGCATCTCAAGTCGAGCGTTCACACTTATCGGTTTGTTAGTTGTTGGAGCCRGGATGCGCGCAGCGTGTCCTGCGTTGCATGGTCAAATGCAAGCGCTTAGCTTTGAGCGCTTGCATTTGGCTTTGCCAAGACGAACGGGACCAGGTCTCGCTCGGCTGTTCTTTAAAAATATGGGATGTAGTAAAGGTGTCGTGAAGCGTTGATGAGACGCTGCAGTACAAAACACGATACCGGGTTGTGATTGTATCAACYGAAATGTATTTAAGTGATCGAAAGATGACTTGGAATACGGCACAAATGCGAGAACTCATCCTGT
>NZ_JBFTLQ010000213.1:0-478 GCF_056396525.1 Cupriavidus sp. 05T41 | reverse complement strand
ACGCCGGATCACAAAATCCCTGTTGCGCACGCAGGTATACAGTGGTCTACGTGGCGTAATCGACACGTTGTTGCCATCTCACTCGTCATCTTCCGCGCGGCGGATGATCTTGCCGACCACGGCGCGCGAGAAGCCGCGCGCGACCATGAAGCGGATCTGCTTGGCCCGCGCCTCCGGGGAATCCGGGGCTGTGCCGAAGCGCTTGCGCCAGACCTCCCGGGCCCGCTCGACCTCGGTTTCCCGCAGTCGATCCTGAAGATCGTGCAATTGTTCGTTGCCAAGCTGATGGGTCTTGGCCTCCTGCATCACCCGGGCGGCGCCATAGCGGCTGGCGCGGCGATGGACCAGGCTATCGACGAACCGGTCGGTCGACAGCCAGTTCTCGCGCTCAAGCGCGTCGAGCAGGGTGTCCACCTCCTCGGGCGTCTCGGCATGCGGCGCCAGCTTGCGCCGCAGTTCGGCGCGGCTGTGCTCGCGG
>NZ_JBFTLQ010000212.1:0-545 GCF_056396525.1 Cupriavidus sp. 05T41 | reverse complement strand
GAACTACCATGACTACCATCGCCATCCAGGACCTGTCCGTCACCGAAGAACTCGACGCCCACGCCATGAGCACCGTGCGCGGCGGCACCGGCTTCGTGCCCTTCGTGCCGGTGTTCAGCACCGTCAAGGTCGACTCGACCTTCAATGCCTCGCAACTGATCGGCCAGACCCAGAGCGTGGTCAACATGAACGGCAACAACGCCGCCTTCGTGKACGACATCAAGTCGCATGTCAACTCGACGCAGAACGCCCAGAACAACATCTATCGTTGAACCGCCCGGCAGACGCGGAGGCGGCCCCGCCACCTCCGCCGGCAACCAGCCAATCAAGAGCATCCCAAGTTATCCCGTGAAGCCAAGGAGAACCAACATGTCCCTCATCGTGCGCGACCTCGCCCTGACMCAAGAACTCGACAGCAAGTCCCTGGCCGCGGTGCGCGGCGGCGCCAATACCTGGATGCAGGGACTGGGCCCGRCGGCCAACGTCAATGTCAACGTCAACCAGAACATCCTCCAGCTGCAGAGCGTCAACGTGAACACGCTCAA
>NZ_JBFTLQ010000211.1:0-609 GCF_056396525.1 Cupriavidus sp. 05T41 | reverse complement strand
CTGTGGTTCTGCCCGCATCCTGCCGTTACCGGTATTGGCGGTCGCTATCCTGCGAGCGGCGCTGGATTCGTGGTGGCGCTGCATGATGGTGTGGGCCCAGGTAGGTCAAGCTGCTGCCGCGACCGGGGCGGATGGGCACGKCRTGGGAACGGCRCTGGTTTCGYGGTGGGCGCGGTGGCCCCTGCGCGGGAGTACCCGCTGACACCCGCGCCCCGGTCCACGGGCCTACCACGAAACCACGAGGGTGCTATGCCGTGGCCGCTTAAACCGGTAACGGCAGATGGCCGGATAGGCAGTGTGCTCGCCATCATAGGTCTGACCCCGAAACCACCGCGACCGGGGCGGGTGGGCAGGGCATGGGAACGGCGCTGGTTTCGTGGTGGGMGCGGTGGCTCCCGCGCGGGAGTACCCGCTGACACCCGCGCCCCGGTCCACGGGCCTACCACGAAACCACGAGGGTGCTATGCCGTGGCCGCTTAAGCCGGTAACGGCAGATGGCCGGACAGGCAGTGTGTTCGCCATCATAGGTCTGACCCCGAAACCACCGCGACCGGGGCGGGTGGGCAGGGCATGGGAACGGCGCTGGTTTCGTKGTGGGCGCGGTGGCTC
>NZ_JBFTLQ010000210.1:0-621 GCF_056396525.1 Cupriavidus sp. 05T41 | reverse complement strand
CACCCCCACCGCCAACAAGCTCTATCAACTGGTGCGCAAGGGCAGCATGGGCACGCCGACCGAGGTGCTGGCGCAGTTCTGGACCGACCTGCGCGACAAGATGCGCGTGACMATTGACCACCCCGGGCTGCCGGACGCGCTCAAGGCGATCGCCGCCCATGCCGTGCAATCKATCTGGCAGGCCGCCAACGAGGCGGCCACCGGCGAGCTGGCCGCCTTGCGGGCCGAGGCACGGCTGCAGGCCAGCGAAGCCGAGGCCMAGCGCGACCACGCGCGCGCCGCGGTGGTGGTGGCCGAGCAGGAGACCGCCGCCGTCCAGGCCGACTTCGATGCCGCCCAGCAGGCGCGCGCGGCGCTCCAGGGCGAACTGGAGGCCGCGCGCCAGGCCCTCGCGGCCGCCCAGGCGCGTCAGGAGGAAGGCACGCGTCAGCTCGCAGCGCTGGAGCGGCAACTGCAGGCGCTACGTACCCAATTCTCGACCGAGCTGGAGCACACCCGCGAGCAGGTTGCCGTCGCCCAGGAGCGGGCCAGCGCCACCGAACGCCGCGCGCTGCGCGAGATCGACCAGGAACGCACGCTGCGCCAGAAGGGCGAGCAGGCGGCGGCGGACCTGCGCACCGA
>NZ_JBFTLQ010000209.1:0-676 GCF_056396525.1 Cupriavidus sp. 05T41 | reverse complement strand
GGCCTGCGGTGCGGCTCCCGCCAGGCCGGAGGCGGGCGCGGCGCGGTCCGCAAGCGCGTCGGGCGCGCGCAAGGCAGGCTCTCGCGGGGTGCGTGACTCGGTCTCCGGAGCYGGCCCGGATTGTGCCTGTCGCGCCTTGGCCGCGGCCGGTGGCGCCGGCGCTTTCGCATCTTGCGCGGCTACCGGCGCCGGACCTGGCGGCGCAGCCGTTGCCGCGGCTTGGCCGGCGGCAGCCGGTTGCGCCTGCACGTTTGCGGCAGGTKCCGGCTGCCGCCCGGCCGGCGCTTGCCCTGGCTGCGCGGTCTTGCTGTCCGCCACGGCCGCAGTCTCAGCCTGCTTCTCCTGCGTCTCCGGCTTCTCMGGCTTTTGCGTGGTGCGGGGCGTGTCCGGMAGCAGCAAGGCGCCGTCCCGCAAATCGAGCTGGCGCAGCACCACCTGCAGCGACAGCGCCGCGACGCCGAGCGTGGCTGCAAGCACGCCCAGCGCGGGCCACCAACGGCGTGCCGCGCGTCCTGKCGCAGGCTTTGCCGGCGCATCGCCGTCTTGCTGCGCGGCTTCGGCCTGTTCGCGCAGCCATGCCTGCGCCGCCGCGCTGACCGGTGCGCCAAGCACGCGCTGCGTGTCGTCGCCGCGCCGTACTTCGGTCAGCACGGCCGCGCGCAGCGCGGCCTGTGCC
>NZ_JBFTLQ010000208.1:0-731 GCF_056396525.1 Cupriavidus sp. 05T41 | reverse complement strand
ACGCGCACCGCTGGGCCGTGCGTCCTGGTCGGCGCCCAGATCGCAAGCACGTCGCAAAGACGTAATGGAGATAGCATGGCAACCCAATCCGACCTGCGCTTCACCTTCGCCATCGTCGGCGGGCTGGACTTTGAGGTCATMGAGTTCGATCTCGACGAAGCCCTCTCCGAGACCTTCCGTCTCGACGTGCAGTTGGCCCATGCCGACCCCGACCTCGACTTCGCCACCATCCTCGACCAGCCCGCCCTGCTCACCCTCTGGCGTGGCGACGAACCGGTGCGCCATGTCCATGGGCTGGTCAGCCGCTTCGCGCAGGGCGACACCGGCTTCAGGCGGACGCGCTACCGCGCCGTGGTCGAGCCCGGCCTCGCCCGCCTGCGTCTGTCCTCCGACTGGCGCATCTTCCAGACCCTCTCCGTACCCGAGATCCTCCAGCGCGCACTCAAGGACCACGGACTGGCCAACCGCTACGAGCAGATCGTCACCGCCGAGCACCTGCCACGCGAGTACTGCGTGCAGGCCGGCGACACCGACCTGCATTTCCTCGAACGCATTGCCCGCGAGGAGGGCTTCTACTTTGCCTTCCGCCACGACGCCGACGGCCACGGCCTGATCCACAGCGACCGCCTGTTMGTGCAGGGCCGCATCGCCGGCGGTCCCGTCCTCTACAACCCCACCCCCGGCGGCGACCAGCCCGAGCCCGCCCTGCGCCGCTTCGCCCTGCGCCGCTT
>NZ_JBFTLQ010000207.1:0-793 GCF_056396525.1 Cupriavidus sp. 05T41 | reverse complement strand
ATATTGAATTGATATTTATTTGTCCAATGCATTCGAATCATTTTTTTGATAACTTTTGGTAATTAAGGAAACGCTGCATCCGGACTTGTATGGACCCGACGCCTTCTGCAAGCGCCTTGTTCGTGATGTCGAAACGGTCTGCCGTCGCCGATCGCGGCGACCACGGCGGTGGCGGTGGCGGTGATCGGACCGATGCCKGGCGCGTCCGCGATCTTCTTGCATAGTGCGGATTGCTTCACGACCCGATCGACGTTTCGATCAGACGGACACGCTTCTCGATGGCATGCAGGGTGCCGCAGGAGTTCAGCTGGCAGCGCCTGGCAGGACGACGTCAGTCGTCGGCGCTCTTGCCGAGCAGTTCCGGGATTGCGCGCTTGGACGCTTCCGGTGAGTGCAGAATCGTGAGCCTGTGCTCACTACTGGCGCAAAGGATCCCTCATGGCCGAAGAGCCTGAGGGCAAGCCGAGTGCGGAGCGGCCACCGCCAGATTTCGCGCCGATGACCCCGCTAGCGGCCCGCTGGTGCAGAGAGGGGCCCGCATCGACGCCGGCGTTATGGTGCCTTCACACCCGCGCCKGCCGTGGAACCCTCGGGGTTGCCACAGTGCCGGGGCGCATGCCGTTCACACCTTGGCGTGGGTGGCAGCCCATTGCGAAGGATTGACATCGATCGCCAGCCCGAGGCCGGAGCCGATCACGCCGACGTTGTTGAGCGTGTTCACGTTGACGCTCTGCAGCTGGAGGATGTTCTGGTTGACGTTGACATTGACGTTGGCCGCCGGGCCCAGTCCCTG
>NZ_JBFTLQ010000206.1:0-814 GCF_056396525.1 Cupriavidus sp. 05T41 | reverse complement strand
GCCCATCACCCTTCCGCTGTGGCTGGGCTGGCTGCTGATCAACGCGTTTCCCGACAGCGTGGAAGCATGCATCCAGTACAACGTGCCCTACACGCCCTTTCCCACGGACATCGACGAGTTGTGCGGCATGGCATCGCCGCAGGTGAACGTCGATGCCTAGCATCATGGGGACCACACCATCCGCACCTTTAGGCTGCTGCTTCTTCAGCGCCTCCATCGATCCTGCCAAGCCGGAGCCAGTGGGGACGCGACAGTGAAAGAGGAAACCATCAGGCGACTTCCGCCCAGCCTGCGTCTGGGCGGCACACCGCTCTATCGGAACCACGCCACCAGCGAGCCGCCCAAACCCGATGGCGTGCGTCGCGTCAATGATCAGTGCGTCGAACTGGAGACCTATGCGAATTTCACGCGGACCAGTACAGCGAGCTTTATTGGCATGTCAGTCGTTGTAGCGATCATAGGCTCACTATTCAGTTTCTGGGCAATTGGTATGGAGGCCCTAACGGCGAAGGACATCGTCTACACCGCTTTGTGTAGCTTGCCTGTGTTAGCGTTTGGATTTTGCTTCTACTTTGCCAGCGGCGCGCATCGCACCCGTGGCGCCTTCATCCGCATTCATCGCGGCACGCGCAAACTCTATTTCATTTTCCCCGGCAAAGAGCGCCTGCACGTGCTCGACTGGAACCAACTCGAAGCCCTGGCCGGCTACATCCCCATCGTGTCTGCCAGTGGCTATGCCAGCCGGCATCCGCTGTACCTGATCGGGGTCGATTACACGATGGACCCGTCGACCGAAATCTGCGCGGCCTGCGGC
>NZ_JBFTLQ010000205.1:0-831 GCF_056396525.1 Cupriavidus sp. 05T41 | reverse complement strand
GTACGTGCGGCCGGTGATGACCGGCTGGTCCGGGTCGCCGTCCCAGAAGTCGACGATCACCTCCTGGCCGATGCGCGGGATGGCCATGTGGCCCCAGGTGGCGCCGGCCCAGTTCTGCGCCACGCGGATCCAGCAGGAGCTGTGCTCGTCATGCTTGCCCTGGCGGTCCCACGGGAACTGGACCTTGACCCGGCCCCACTCGTCGCAGTAGATCTCTTCGCCGGCCGGTCCGACCACGGTGGCCGATTGCGGCCCCTCGATGCACGGTCTGGGCAGGGGCTCGGCGCGCCACTCGGCGCGGTCGGGGACCAGTTCGGCGGTGTAGCTGTAGTGGGTGCCTTGCTCGCTGCCGGCGCTCTCTTCGGCCTGGCTGGTGTGCTGCACGCCGTGGTGGCGCATGCGTATGGGGCGCCAGCCGTGGTTCATGTCGCCGCGGGGGTGGCCGGTGAGTTCGAAGGACAGGCCGGGCACCAGGCGCGGGTCGTCGCCCTCGACGCGGGCAAGGCGGGCGTCGCGGCGGTGGCCGCGCAGGCGCGCTTCGGTGAAGGGGCGGCCCGCCTCGTCACGCTTGTAGCGGCCCGGGTAGGCGTAGTGCGCGTAATGCGTCTTCTGGTGGTCCAGGTCGGCGCCGAGCGGAGCATGTTCCTGGTCGTACTGGGGATGGGTGAAGGTGTAGTCGCGCTGGGTGAGGCGTGCCGTAAKCACGTTCTCGGTGTAGGTGAAGCGGCGCAGGGCGGGCTCGGGCTGGTCGCCGCCGGGGGTGGGGTTGTAGAGGACGGGACCGCCGGCGATGCGGCCCCCTGCACGAACAGGCGGTCGCTGTGGATCAGG
>NZ_JBFTLQ010000204.1:0-957 GCF_056396525.1 Cupriavidus sp. 05T41 | reverse complement strand
CGTTGTTGAGCGTGTTGACGTTGATGCTCTGCAGCTGGGCGATGTTCTGGTTGACGTTGACATTGACGTTGGCCACCGGGCCCAGTCCCTGCATCCAGGTGTTGGCGCCGCCGCGCACCGCGGCCAGGGACTTGCTGTCGAGTTCTTGGTTCAGGGGGAGGTCGCGCACGATGAGGGATGACATGTCGGTTCTCTTTGGCTTCACTGGATAACTTGAAATGCTCTTGATTGACTKGTTGCCAGCGGAGGTGGCAGGGCCGCCTCCGCGCAAGCCGGGCCGTTCAACGATAGATGTTGTTCTGGGCGTTCTGCGTCGAGTTGACATGCGACTTGATGTCGTCCACGAAGGCAGCGTTGTTGCCGTTCATGTTGACCACGCTCTGGGTCTGGCCGATCAGTTGCGAGGCGTTGAAGGTCGAGTCGACCTTGACCGCGCTGAACACGGGCAGGAAGGGCACGAAGCCGCCGCGTACGGCGCGCATGGCGCCGGCGTCGAGTTCTTCGGTGACGGACAGGTCTTTGATGGCGATGGTAGTCATGACAGTTCTCCGGTACTCAGTGATGTGCGAATTCGGTTGGCGTGCTCGGCGGGGCCGGCGGCTTAGCGGTAGATGTTGTTCTGGGCGTTCTGGGTCGAGTTGACATGCGACTTGATGTCGTCGACGAAGGCTGCGTTGTTGCCATTCATGTTGACGACGTTCTGCGTCTGGCCGATCAGCTGCGAGGCGTTGAAGGTCGAGTCGACCTTGACCGCGCTGAAGACAGGCAGGAAGGGCACGAAGCCGCCGCGCACGGCGCGCATGGCGCGGGCGTCGAGTTCTTCGGTGACRGACAGGTCCTTGATGGCGAGGGTGGTAGTCATGGCAGTTCTCCTTGGGAGCGATTGAACTTTGGGTTCGGTTGGTTTGAGCAGTGTTTCTGCGCTCGGGAGGTACAAACGCATGGAGTGTGCCAAGG
>NZ_JBFTLQ010000203.1:0-963 GCF_056396525.1 Cupriavidus sp. 05T41 | reverse complement strand
GGCCGCGCCGGGCCGCTGCCCTGCGCAGCCGGCTCGCGCMCCGGCGTCGCCCGCGCCAGCCGCTCGCCGAACGCGCGCAGCGCATCCACCGGCAGGCGGGCCTGCTGGCCCAGCCCCGCGATGTACTGCATCAGCGCCGGATTGCCACAGCTATTGGCCGTGCACKACAGTCCGTCGCGGTTGACCGATGCCACGTAGCGCCGCGCCATGTCGGCGCGCTCGGCCGGCGTGAAGCGATAGCTGCCCTGCCGGTCCACTTCCAGCAGGCGCGCCAGGATGCCTTGCCGCGCGTGCGGGTTGTTGCCGGCGAAGAACTTGTCCATGCCCATGCCGAGCTTGTCTGCCACGTAGACGTCGTAGGTCCGCTGCCAGAAATCGCCGCTCATCTGTTCCGGGCTGGTGGCCTGGAAACCGTAGAGATGCTCGATCTCCTTGAACATCTCGCGCGCGCCGGCATAGCCGGAGCGCTGCATGCCTGCGATCCAGCGCGGGTTCCAGTTGCGCGCGTTGAGTTCGGTGGCCAGCCAGGTGCGCGCGTCCACGGTCTCGGCCTCGGCGGGGCGGCGCAGGTTGTGCAGCCAGAAGCGCGGTGCCTGCCCGCTGACCGCGCGCGTGGCGAGGTTGAGGCCGCCGGCGTACTGGTAGGTATMGTCGTTGTCGAGCGCGCCGTAGAGCGTGCTGGCGCGCGAGAACAACACGGCCTGGTTGGACTTGAGGTGGCTGGCCAGCGCCTGCGGCGCGGTCTCGCCCCAGCCTTCGGCGGAGAAGGCGAAGTTCATGTAGCGCAGGTATTGCTGCGCCAGCGCCTGCCCCGGCTGTGCGGCGGAACCGTTGGCGCCGGCCACGTCGCGGCTCTGCTCCACCATCTGGTTCACGCCGATGCTGTAGTTGCCCGGCCTGGCGGCGAACACGCGGGCGCGCGCCAGGCGCCMGGCCAGCGGCGGCGCCACGCCGGCGGCCAGC
>NZ_JBFTLQ010000202.1:0-1010 GCF_056396525.1 Cupriavidus sp. 05T41 | reverse complement strand
ACTGGCCGTTAGCGCATTCATTGCCATTTTCGATGACGACGCCCTGCAAAAATGGTGCAAACACACCATGTATCGCGGACCCAAGTTCAATGGGGAAAAACCATACGAGGATACGCAAKAAGAACTTGCCGCTCTCTATGGCGGACTGCGCGAGGTGCTCTGATGTACTACGTAKAGTGGATGGCATGGCTGCTCAACATCAAGTCTGATCAATGGTTTGAAGCKAACATGGGAGACGCCGACGGTTCAAAGAAGCCGCTGGTGGAACCCGTGTATGCAGAGACCGTGGCCGAAGACAAAGCGAATCAGGCAGCGAAACGGTTCGCACATGCCGAAACACGAGGTCCGGTCTATGCCTGCAATGACACTTACCTGGAAATGCGTTGTGGTGGCATGGAGGAGAAGCGCGGGCTGGTAACTTTTGTCTCAGGTGCGGTTGTTCTCCTCCTGTTTGGCATGTGGATTGACTTTGCCTTGCCCATCTTCTGGGCCTTCATCGTGGGCAACGAAACCGTGTTCGGCAGACCTTGGGATATTGGCGACATTGTTTTTGCGGTGTTCGTAACATTTCTTGCTGGCGCACCGCTCTGGTTTTATTTCAAATACGCTTTTCGCGTCACCCGCCTGGAAGCCTTGACCTCCCGTCACCTGCTGATCCGCTTCAACCGTGTCACGCGGCAGGTCTATCTGCATCGTCCTCCTAGCTGTGGAGGGATTGTCGTTGTGCMCTGGGAGGGCGTCAGTTCGATGGAAGTCGCCGGCCAGCGCTTGCTTCTCGGCTGGTTCGCCGACKACACGCCGCTGCCCTTTCCCGTCATAGCCTTTGTCGGCAAGCAAAGCAGCAGTGAGGCGGATTTGCAGGCGGAGTGGGAGTTCATCCGCCGCTACATGAACGAGGGCGGCCTGTCGGCCGTCCCGAAGCCGCGCATCAGCTCGCAACTGCCGCTGCCGTGGCAAGCCTTCATCGCGCAGTTCGAGGCCTTGGGGCCCTTCCTGCGCGAAGGCGGTCC
>NZ_JBFTLQ010000201.1:0-1010 GCF_056396525.1 Cupriavidus sp. 05T41 | reverse complement strand
TGACGACGCCCTGCAAAAATGGTGCAAACACACCATGTATCGCGGACCCAAGTTCAATGGGGAAAAACCATACGAGGATACGCAAGAAGAACTTGCCGCTCTCTATGGCGGACTGCAAGAGGTGCTCTGATGTACTACGCGGAGTGGATGGCATGGCTGCTCAACATCAAGTCTGACCAATGGTTTGAGGAGAACATGGGAGACGCCGACGGCTCAAAGAAGCCACTGGTGGAACCCGTGTACGCAGAGTCCGTGGCCGAAGACAAAGCGCGTCAGGCAGCGAAACGGTTTGCTCACGCCGAAACGCGCGGTCCGGTCTATGCCTGCAACAACAYCTATCTGGAAATGCGTTGTGGCGGCATGGAGGAGAAGCGTGGGCTGCTAACTCTAATCTCTCTTGTCATTGTTGGCATGGTGACTCGCGGATGGGTTTCCAGTTCAGGCCCAATCGTGTGGGGGCTTGTATCAGGAACAAACCAGGCATTTGGCAGGCCGATCGGCGGCAGCGAGTATTTTGATCTATTTTTCGATGGTGCCCTTTTTGGAATTCCGATTTTCCTTTATTTCAAATACGCMTTCCGCTTCACGCGCCTGGAAGCGCTGACCTCCCGCTATCTGCTGATCCGCTTCAACCGTGTCACGCGACAGGTCTATCTGCATCGTCCTCCCAGTTGTGGTGGGATTGCTGCCGTGCCCTGGGAGGGCGTCAGCACGGAGGAAATCGCCGGGCAGCGTCTCCTTGCTGGCTGGTTTCCTGGCGACACAMCGCTGCCCTTTCCCGTCATGGCCTTCGTCGGCAAGCAAAGCAGCAGTGCGGACGACCTMAAAGCGGAGTGGGAGTTCATCCGCCGCTACATGAACGAGGGCGGCCTGTCGGCCGTCCCGAAGCCGCGCATCAGCTCGCAACTGCCGCTGCCGTGGCAAGCCTTCATCGCGCAGTTCGAGGCCTTGGGGCAAGCCTTCATCGCGCAGTTCGAGGCCTTGGGGCCCTTCCTGCGCGAAGGCGGTCC
>NZ_JBFTLQ010000200.1:0-1045 GCF_056396525.1 Cupriavidus sp. 05T41 | reverse complement strand
CTTGGCGTCGCGCCACAGGCGGCCCACCGGGTATTCGTTGATATAACCGTTGCCGCCCAGGATCTGCACCGATTCGCCGGCCATCCAGGTGGCTTTCTCGGCCGTGTACAGGATCACCGCGGMGCAGTCCTTGCGCACCTGGCGCACGTGCTCCGTGCCCACYGCGTCCAGGTTCTTGCCCACCGTGTACAGGTAGCTGCGCGCCGCCTGCAGCGTGGTGTACATGTCGGCCACCTTGCCCTGGATCAGCTGGAATTCGCCGATGCTCTGGCCGAACTGCTTGCGGTCGTGGATGTAGGGCGTGACCACGTCCATGCACGCCTGCATGATGCCCACCGGGCCGCCGGACAGCACCGCGCGCTCRTAGTCCAGSCCGCTCATCAGCACGCGGGCGCCGCCGTTCTCGGCGCCGAGGATGTTCTCCACCGGCACTTCCACGTCCTCGAACACCAGCTCGCCCGTGTGCGAGCCGCGCATGCCGAGCTTGTCCAGCTTCTGCGCCACCGAGAAGCCCTTCATGCCCTTCTCGACGATAAAGGCGGTCATGCCGCGCGCGCCCAGGTCCGGCTCGGTCTTGGCGTAGACCACCAGCACGTCGCAGTCCGGGCCGTTGGTGATCCACATCTTGGTGCCGTTGAGCACGTAGCGGTCGCCCTTGAAGTCGGCGCGCAGCTTCATGCTGACCACGTCSGAGCCGGCGTTGGGCTCGCTCATGGCCAGCGCGCCGATCCAGTCGCCGGAGACCAGCTTGGGCAGGTACTTCGCCTTCTGCGCGGCCGAGCCGTTGCGGTGGATCTGGTTCACGCACAGGTTGGAGTGCGCGCCGTAGGACAGGCCGACCGAGGCCGAGGCGCGGCTGATTTCCTCCATGGCCACCATATGGGCCAGGTAGCCCATGTTGGCGCCGCCGTATTCCTCGGCCACCGTGATGCCCAGCACGCCCAGGTCGCCCATCTTCTTCCAGGCGTCCATCGGGAACTGGTCGGTGCGGTCGATCTCGGCGGCGCGCGGGGCCAGTTCGGCCTGCGCCCAGTTGCGCACGCTC
>NZ_JBFTLQ010000199.1:0-1091 GCF_056396525.1 Cupriavidus sp. 05T41 | reverse complement strand
GCCTGGACCCGCTCATGGCGTGCGTTCCAGCACCATGCMTTCGCGGCACGGCGTCTGGCATGCCAGGCGCCGCCGGCCGTCGATCGTCATGCGGCATTCCTGGCAACTGCCCATGCCGCAGAACGGCGCGCGCTGCTGGCCGCCACATGCGCGCCGCGCCCACGGCTGCCCGGCATGCGCCAGCGCCGCGGCAGCCGAGATGCCGGCGGGCACGCGCATGGGCTGGCCGTCCAGCCGTATGGTGATCATGGCGCCGGTGCCGGCAACCGTGCTGCGTCTCATGTCTTGTCTCCGGAGGCGGGCCGGGCGGCGCCGGCGGATGCCGGCAGGAACCGGCCCGGCGCGTACGGCAGGGGATCGAACGGCGGCGCGTGCMCGAGCAGCTGGGCCGCGAGCAGCCGCGCGCTGCCCGGCGCCGTKGTCACGCCAAGCCCTTCGTGGCCGGCCGCCAGCCACAGCCCCGGCTGGCCCGGCTGCGCGCCGATGAGCGGCAGGCCGTCAGGGGTGGCCGCGCGCACGCCGGTCCAGCAGCGGATGGCATTCATGTCCGCCAGCCCGGGCAGGTAGCCGGCCGCGCGCCGCAGCATGCGCGCGACGAGGCCGGCGTCCACGGCGGCATCGGCATGGTCGAACTGGCGCGACGAGCCGATCAGCAACTGGCCGGTGGGGCGCGGCTGCACATTGAACGCGACCGAGGTGCCCTCGGACTGGTGGGCGCTGGCGGCATAACCGAGTTCGACCAACTGGTGGCGCACGCGCGCCGGGTAGCGGTCGGTGATCACGAGATGGCCCTTCTTGGCGCGCAGCGGCAGTCCGGGCACCAGTTGCGCGGCGTGGATGCCGTTGGCCACGATGACCGCATCGGCCGTCAGCCGGGTGCCGTCGTCGAGCGTGACCTGGTTCGCCGCCACCGCGCGCACGGTGGCACGCCGGCGGTCGATGCGCGCGCCGCCCTGGGCAAGCAGCCAGGCGGCCGCGGCMGGGGCGTAGACGATGGCGTCCTCCTCCACCTTKAGCGCACCGGCCAGGCCCGGGCGCAGCATCGGCTCCGCGCGCGCCAGTTCGCGCGCGGTCAGCAGCGTGCCCGGGAC
>NZ_JBFTLQ010000198.1:0-1135 GCF_056396525.1 Cupriavidus sp. 05T41 | reverse complement strand
TCGACGGACCGCACGCGCCACCACCAGCGCCCCGGCGCCAGCGGCCGGCTGGCCGCGGGCGCGGCCGCGCGCGCCTGCACGGCGCCCTGGCTGAAGTCCGCGTCGGCGGCCACCTCGAATTCGTACTGCGCGGCGCCGGCGACCTCG
Source organism: Cupriavidus sp. 05T41 (assembly GCF_056396525.1). Lineage (NCBI taxonomy): Bacteria > Pseudomonadati > Pseudomonadota > Betaproteobacteria > Burkholderiales > Burkholderiaceae > Cupriavidus > Cupriavidus sp. 05T41. Next base: position 988 of record NZ_JBFTLQ010000198.1, on the reverse strand, counting down.
GCCCAGCTGAAGCGGGTTTCTTCGCCGTAGGCCGTGCCGTCGCGCTCGGGCGCGAGCGTGAACGGCGCCGGCGGACTGAGCCGCACCACCAGCGGCGCCACCGTGGCGGCACCGCCGAGCTGGCGCGCGTCCAGCGCGCTGACGCCCAGGTAGAGCGTGCCTTCGGGCAGGTCCTGCAGCCCGGCCTCGGCGCGACGCACCAGCTGCGAGGACAGCAGTTMCGTTTGCTCGGCATCGCGCGAGACCACCACCCGATAGGCAGCTGCCTTGTCCACCGGCGTCCAGCCAACCGTGACGCGGCTCGCCAGCAACGGCGACGGCAATGGCGACAGCGCCGGCGCGGGCAACAGCGCGGCCGGCCGCGCCAGCACGCCGGCGGCCGATACGCTGAYGCCGTAGCCGGCCACCAYGGCGGCCTGCTGGCCGCGCCGCGAGCGGGCCTGCACGCGGCCCTCCAGCACCGCGCCCTGGCTGGCGCCGTCCGCCGTGCCKACGCGAAAGCGCGTGCCACGCACGCCGGTCACCAGCGACGGCGTGCGGATCTCGTAGCGTCCCACGCCGGTGCCGCGCGGCGCCACGCGGGAATCCACCTCGCCCCGCCCGACGCCGATCACGGTGTCGGTCAGCCCGMTGCGTGCGAACACGCGCAGGCGCCGGACCTCCACCGCGGAGCCCGGCGGCACGCTGATACGCGAGCCATCGGCCAGTTCGATGGTGAGCGCGGCGCCGGCATCGGTTTCCAGGCGCGCGCCCTCGGCCAGCGTCATGCCGGCCTGCAGCGCGCGGCCATCGGCGCGCGCCGCGCCGGTGACGAACACCACGCGCGCGCTGCCGGCGGCAACCGGAATGCGCGCCAGCGGAATGCGCAGGCGCATGCCGGGCGGCAGGCKGTACGGGTCCGCCACCCGGTTCAGCGCCTGCAGCTCATGCCAGCCGCCGGGACTGTCCATGAACTGCCCGGCCACGCCGATCAGGGTGTCGCCCGGGC
>NZ_JBFTLQ010000197.1:0-1181 GCF_056396525.1 Cupriavidus sp. 05T41 | reverse complement strand
CGCCGCCGTGGCCGGTGCCGAGGCGCGGGCGCGCTTGCAGGCCGAGCGCGACACGCTCKACCGGCAACTGGCGCAGGCCCAGCACGCGCTCGGACAAGGGCAGGCGGCACAAGACGCGCTGCGGGCCGAACTGGACGCGGCGCTGCGGCGGGCCGAGCGCGCCCAGGCGGAGGCCGTTGCGGCGCGCCATCTGGCGCCGGCCCGACGTCGGGCGCCGGCGATCAAAACCAAGTTCAGGCCGGGGCCGGCTTGAGGGTGGGGCGCCGAAAGGGGTCGGATGGCATTTATCCACCGCGCAAGGGGGACAAGCCTGTGGACAAGCCGCGCGGGGGCCGAGTGCCGACGGCGTCAACGGATTTGATTAAAATTTAAGCAAAGAGAGCGGGACACGCCTTCCCGGTGGCGCCACGCCGGATCGCTCGCCCCCCTAGATCTGTTCACCAACATTATGTCGATCGAAATCGAGCGCGCCGAAGCGATTACCTGGATCCGCATCCAGATGGCCCAGCACGGCCTCACCCTGGCCCAGCTGCAGGCGGCCGGCTGTTTTACGGAGCCGCCACTGGCGACGTTGCCCGGCGCGGTGCGCTATCGCAACGCGCACKGACAGGGCTGGGATGGCCACGGCGCCATGCCGGACTGGCTGCAGCGGGCGGTCAACGCCGGGCAGAGCGTGGAGCATTTCCGGATAACCGCGACGAAGCCATAGCCGACCACCGTCGCAGCGCCGGGGGCATCTTTCCGCGCGAAATCTGGCACTCACGCGGTGGTCGCGCCGGCCCGTGCCCCAGCCGCGGCGGCGCCGACCATGCCCGTTCCCGTTTTCTACACCCCGCGCCATCTGGCGAGCAGGCGGCCATGGACGCCCGCGGAATCGGCGACGAACGCAGGACAATCACTGCGCTGTTCGCCCACGTGACCGGCTCAACGGCGTTGGGTTTGAGTCGCCCGCTAACGTAGGCGGGGCTTGGGAGAGATCTCTTTCGAGTGCGAACCACGAAGTCAAAACCCGGCGCGTGCCGTCCTGAACCTGCCAGGCGAAAACCAACAGAGCAACACCGGAGTCTTTGCTATCACGCGACACGCTGGGCCGCCCATCGGCGAGCGGGACGCCGAGCGTCAGCCCCACGCGGCCACGCAGGCGCGCAAGGAAAAGGCAAGCGTCGGATCTCGATGTACTC
>NZ_JBFTLQ010000196.1:0-1276 GCF_056396525.1 Cupriavidus sp. 05T41 | reverse complement strand
GCTTCGAGGATGAGAAGGACCAGGAGGAAATCTTCGTCCACGCGCAGAAGGACCAGAACCTCCACGTCAACCACGACGAAACCACCTTCGTCGGGCATGACMGCAGCGAGCAGGTGCAGCACGACGAGATCATCGCCATCGGACATGACCGCAGGGAAACGGTGGGCAACGACGAGCAGGTGACCATCGGCCAGGATCGGCGCCACGACGTCGGCCAGGACGACTTCCAGACTGTCGGGCGCAATCACACGATCCGCATCGGCAAGGATCGCACTGAGGAGGTGGGTAATAACCGCCGCGACAAGACCACGGCCAACCACTGGGTGGAGATCGGTGGGCACCGCGAAACCACCGTGCAGGGCCACGACAAACTGCAAGCCGGGCAAAGCATCGAGCGCAAGACCGCGCGCTACGAACTACAGGCCGGCCAGGTGGCCCGCCTGCGCGGCCCCGGCGGCACCATCACGCTGGACGACAGCGGCATCACCGTGGACGGCATAGCKATCCATCTCAAGGGACCGTTGAACCAACAGGCCGGAGGCGGGGGCAACACCACCGCCGTTGACGGCACGCCCGCCGCCGGCGAGCCCATTTGTATCAGTTGCTGGCTCAAAGCTGCCGTCCAGCGCAAAGCCCTGATGAAGGTGGACGCATGATCGCCCACCAGCTCTTGCAGGCATTCAGCGAAGACCTGCACTATAACGCCGCCGCACGGCCGTGTTACTTGATGGCCTTGATCGACATGGCGATGTTGACCCCAGCGCAACGCGAACAAGTGACCGCGCGTTTCGAGGGATTGCTGCACCCTMTGCTGCTCGACCCGGACTATGCCACGCTGCAACCCTTGGGCGCGATGCTGGCTGGCACGGGCGAAAGCAGCCCGGCCGGCTTCGACACCCTCATCGCCAAGGCCAGCGGCTACGGCACCGACGTGATCCAGGCCTGGGTGACCAGCCTGTGGCCTCCCGATATGCTGGCCGGCCACCTCAGCCACGCCACTTTCGCGCAAGGCGGCGAAGGCGAACGCTACCTGCTGCGCTATTACGATCCCCTGGTCCTGCCGGTMCTGCACCGCGCGGCCAGCCCGGCCTGGGTGGGCTGGTTCTTCGCTCCCTTCCTGTCCTGGTGGTTTGCCGGCGCCACGCCGGAACACCCGCGCTGGAGCCGCATCMCCGGCGGCGCGCGCCTGCCGCAGCCGTCGCCGCCGGCGCTGACATTGACCGATGCCCTGTGGGAAGCCCTGGTTTCCGATCCGTTGCCGCATCAGTTGCTGCAC
>NZ_JBFTLQ010000195.1:0-1319 GCF_056396525.1 Cupriavidus sp. 05T41 | reverse complement strand
ATACGGGCATGGCCACGGCCTGCGCGGCGCCCGCGCCGGGCTGGCCGGACAGCGCGATCAGTGGTGCGCGGGCGGACGGCACGGTCAGGCCCTCGGGCCGCAGCCGCAAGCTCGTTTCCGTTCCCGCGGCGAAGGTCAGCACGGCTGGCGCGGGACGCTCGATATTGCGGATCAGGTGGGGCGTGATCGATAACACGATCTCGGTGTTCTGGTTTTCGTCGGCGGAGCTGCCGAACAGGCKGCTGAGCACCGGCAGGTCCCCGAGGCCGGGAATCTTCTTCGCGTTGCGGCGGTCCTCGTCGCTGATCAGGCCGGCCAGCACCTGGTTMTCGCCGTCGCGCAGGCGCAGCGTCGTGCTGGCCGTGCGCGTGCCGATCTGGTAGGCCACCGAGCCCGACTTGGTCGTGAGCTGGCTCACGATGTTGCTGACTTCGAGMGAGACCTTGATCGCCACGTCGTTGTCCAGGTGCACCGCAGGCTCCACGTCCAGCTTCAGGCCGACATCAATGTAGTTGATGGACTCCGATGCGAAGCCGGTAGCGGTGGATGTGGTGGTGATCAACGGCACGCGGTCGCCGATCAGGATCTTGGCCTTCTCGTGGTTGCGCGCGCGGATGCGCGGATTGGCGAGCAGCTTCGCGGAGGACTCGATGGTGCCTGCGTTGATGGTCAGCGGCCCGATGCCGGCCGCCACCTTCGAGCTGGTCAGGTTCATCAGGTCGCGCAGCGTCAGCACGCCGCCGGCGGCGGATGGGATCGGGGTCAGGCTCAGGCTGTCGGGCCAGGCCACGCCGAGCGTGGTGAGCCGGTCGCGCTTGACCTCCAGGATCTCCACCTCCAGCATGACTTCCGGCTCCGGCACGTCGTGCAGCGCCACCAGCCGCGACGCCAGCCGGATCGCCTCGGGGCTGTCGCGCACGATCAGCATGTTGAGCTTGTCGTCGACGACGACGTCGCGCGTCTTGAGGATGGTCTTGAGCGTGTTGGCCACCATCTTGGCGTCGGTGTTGGCGAGGTGGAAGGTGCGGACCATCAGCTCCTGGTAGTCCTTGAGCTTGTTCGGCGTGTTCGGGTAGATCAGCACCGTATTCTCGTTGAGCACCTGCTGCTCGAGCTGGTTCGTCAGCAGCGTKAAGAACACCACGGACTMGACCGTGCTGTTGCGCAGGAACACCGTGGCCTTCTGGTCTGTGCGCACGTCCTTGTCGAACAGGAAGTTCAGCCCGGACGAGCGCGACACCACCTCGAACAGCTGCTTCAGCGTGACGTCGCGGAACTCGATCGAGATCGGCTTCTTGTAGGCGAGCGCCAGCATCGAG
>NZ_JBFTLQ010000194.1:0-1481 GCF_056396525.1 Cupriavidus sp. 05T41 | reverse complement strand
GGGTGTTGCTGGACATCKGGTGGAGCGTTCCTAGCCTGTACTTCATCTTCCTTCTGCCCATGGCCGGTGCCGCAGTTGCAGTGGTCTTTTTGGATGTACGGCTTCCGGCGCCGCGTGACCAACGCGGTTCGACAGTGTCCTGAAAAGAACKACATCACGAGGAGGAGACCTATGAAGTTCAATGAGCTGGCGCTAGCATGCGCCGCCGCCTTGCCCGCGCTCGCCTGCGCGCAATCCGTCACGCTTTATGGCGTAGTCGATTCCGGCGTCGAATATGTAAATCACATCGGTGCCGCCAATAGCAGTGTGGTCCGCATGAGCTCCCTGTCTGGCACCGTGCCATCCCGCTGGGGTTTGCGCGGCAGCGAAGATGTCGGTGGCGGAATGAAGGCAAACGTCGTGCTTGAATCTGGCTTCGCGCCCGACTCGGGACTCAGCAACCAGGGAGGGCGCCTGTTCGGACGCCAGGCGTGGGTCGGCCTGTCGGGTAGCTGGGGACAGGTATCGCTGGGTCGTCAGTACACCATGCTGTTTTGGGCGATGCTCGACCCGGACATCCTCGGCCCGAATACATTCGGTTCCGGCTCGCTGGATAGCTACATTCCCAACGCGCGCGCTGACAATGCCATTGCCTACAAGGGCAAGTTCGGAGGCCTGACAGTTGGCGCGACATACRGCCTTGGCCGCGACGCAGTGAACGCGGGGCCGAGCCCGGCGGGCACAAACTGTGCCGGCGAGAACTCGGCCGACCATTCTGCCTGCCGCGAGTGGTCTGCATTGGTGCAGTACGAGACCAGGCAGTTCGGCGTGGCTGCTGCCTATGATGTTATCCGCGGCGGATCCGATGCATTCGCGGGACTGAACACCAGTGGGAAATCCGACGAGCGCTTGTCGCTCAGTGCGTATGCACTAATGGACAGAACGAAGGTCGGTGCGGGCTGGCTGCGCCGCGACAACGAAGGCATTCCCACGGGGTTGAGCGACCTTTGGTATGCCGGCGCGTCGCATGACCTGACACCGGCCATCAACGTAGCCGGCCAGGTCTACTACCTGCGCTATCGGTCCAATGGCAACAGGGCAATACTGTACGCGCTGCGTGGCGTCTACAACTTCTCCAAGCGCACAACGATTTACGGCACGGCAGGTTACATCAACAACTACGGCCAGTTGTCGCTTTCCGTCAGCAGCGGATCGGCCGGGGCCAATCCGGGACCAGGTGCCTCGCAGCTGGGGGCGATGGTCGGCATCAAGCACGTCTTCTGAATGCGGCYCAGTCCGCCCCACTGGTCTCGCAGACGGTATCTGCGCAGCKAGACCTACACTCATGGAGTACCACATGACCTTTGTAATTCCGCCCATTCCTGCCGTTACGATTCCCGTGGTTGGCGGCAACGACCAGTTTMCCGTTCGCCGCATCTACTGTGTTGGCCGCAACTACGCCGCGCACGTGCGCGAGATGGGCATGGACCCGAGCCGGGAGC
>NZ_JBFTLQ010000193.1:0-1664 GCF_056396525.1 Cupriavidus sp. 05T41 | reverse complement strand
GGCCGGCCCCGCGCCGGGCACCGTGCCGCCGCCACGGGCAAAACGCTGGGCCAGTTCGTCGCTGGCGGGACGGCCCGGCGCGCGCGCCGCGATGGCGGGACGGTTGAAGCCCTGMATGACCGCCGGCGGCGCKGGCCGCCCGGGATTCGCACCTAGCAGGCTGGCCTTGACCRGCGCCAGCGGCGGCGCGCCRTTGGCCTCGCCGCGCGGCAGGTTGCGCCATGCGTCGTTGCGCGCGCCGGGCGGCACGCGCTGGCCCTGCACGAAGGCGCGCGCCGGCATGCCGGTGACGGCGCCCGGCACATCCCGGTTGACATAGACGTTGCGCACGTGGTTGTTGACCACCTCGTTATTGACGGTGAAGCGGTTGATGCGATTGAGATAGCCAGGGCTGGCGCCATAGACCGGGCGATAGGACTCGCGCGGGCCGAGCGGGTACCAGGCTACCCCCGGTCCGCCGTGGGAGGCATTCCGGCCGGGGCCGGGGCCGCCGCCGATAAAGCCCACCACCGCGGGGGCGTACACCGGACGCACCGCGCGCGGGCCGGGCATCCAGCCCCAGCGGTCGCCGACGCGAGCCCAGCGGCCATAGTGGGACGGCGCGAAGCCCCAGGGCGCGTCGTCGCACCAGCTCCATCCCCACGGCGCCACCCAGGCCCAGTGGCCAGCGCTGTAGGGCGCCCAGTCGGCCGCGACCACGCGCGGGAACCAAACCGCGCCGTAGCCCGGGTCTTCCTGCCAGTCGCCGTAGCCGTCCAGCGCGGCATAGCCGGTCATCTCGGGAGGTACGTAGCGGGCCGAGGGCGAGGCATCCTCGCGCGCATCGCGCGCCATGGTCCAGCGGTCGAACTCGTCGGCCGGCGGATCGGAGGCGGCGCCTGCCTCGGCCAGGTCGGTTCCGGCGAAGCGGACCTGCTCGCCGCGGCGCATGTCGAGCGAGCGATTGTCGCCGTACACCACGGCCGAGCCATGATGGAGGGTGACCACCGTGGCGCTGCCGTCGGCCGCCACGTCGAGCCGGTAGTCGCCCGGCTCGCGCGGCACGAAGGCCAGGTTGGGGGTGTCGATCTCCACCGGCTGGTCCGGCGGCAGCGCGCGCACGCGCAGCTGCAGCGTGCCCTGGGTMAGCTTGACCTGGGTGGCGCTGTCGTCAAGGTTGAGCACCGTCACCGCGGTGGCGCTGCCGAGCCGGATCGCCGTGGAGCCGGCATGCAGCTCCGCGCGTCCGCCGTTGTCCACCCACAGGCGGTCGCCGGTGGTGATGGGCCGGTTGGGTGCGGCCTGGGCCCACTCGTCGGAGCCGGCCGGCGCGAAGCTGAGATTGCCCGCGGCGTCGGTGATGGTGGCGATGCGGTCGGACGGATCGGCGGACTGCGCCAGCGCCGGCAGTTGCCAAGTGACAAGAACGACACCTGCCAGGCCGGTGGCTATGAGCAGGGCGCGGGCACGGTGGCCAAGCCTGCGGTCAGGAAACATGGAATTACCTCTTCGACGAAACGGGTGCMGGGCCAACGCCCGTGCTCCCTGCTGTCACGATACTTCCMTTAACGGCGGGCAGCCGCGCCGGCGCACCGGACTTTGTAAGCACATATTTCCCTGGCGCGCCGCCGGCCTGCAGGCGCCGCCGGCCGCGGCCGGGCTGCGCGCCGCCCGCACGGCCCGGC
>NZ_JBFTLQ010000192.1:0-1681 GCF_056396525.1 Cupriavidus sp. 05T41 | reverse complement strand
CCTATTGGCCGGACAGCGCTTGGCGTTGCGGACAGAACTAGATCTTGCCTTCGAGKGACTTCCGCTCGCGCCAGATCTCCTGGACAAAGGGGTCGGTGACGCCGTAGATACCATGTCCCTTACGCATGATCAGGTTGGTCGCCAGTAGTTCATTGATGACTGGCTGAACCTCTTCCACCTTGACCTCACGTCCGACGGCTTTAGAGTAGCTTGCCGCTGCCTCTCCAGAGAACAGGCCTCGGGCGTCGCCCTCTGTCGAGGCGATCCGATCAAAGACGGCTGTCGGGACGCTGCCAAGCTGCTCCAGTTTCATGATCTCGATGTCCGCGGCGGCCGACCGTAGCGTGTTGGCGATCACCGGCAAGTGCTCATCTGGGTTGGCCCCAGCCGGTAGGTGAAAGTGTAGTTGCCTCAGAGCCTTGATCATTTCTTCCGGGCGGTTGCCGAGCGCCTGAAATGCCTTCACAGCGACGTCGGATGACGGCAGTGACGAGAATCCCTCCGTAGCCAGGCGATCAAGCAGGTACGCGACGTATTCCTGGTCCAGGACCGGATACGCAACTGACGTGGCACCAGCGAAGGCCTGATTGCGTCGCGCCGTCAACTCGCTKACCAAGGCTCGATGCGACCCCGTCCCGACGAACAGGAAGTAGCCGGGCGTATCCGGACGGAGGTTGATGGCCTCGCGCGCCGCTTTCAGGGCAAACAACAACTGATTGCCCTCATCGGAGGTGATGGCGTGCTGCACCTCATCAACGATCAGCACTAAATCGGTCTTCGCCTGGTCGACTACTTCCGTCAGCGCCTGGGCGAGCGTTGCTCCGCCGGGCTGGCCCAGGCTGTCGAGCTTAAAGCCAAACTTGAAGCCGAACGCCCCGACATCCGCCCCAGTGAGGCGCCGCAGCTTTCTGGTTGCCGATGCAGGTGCGGTCTCAAGGTCCTTGAGCGCCTTCTTGACCGCCTCCAGAATCAGCGCCGCCGGGCTTCGCTGAGTGTCGCTCCAGAGGTCGACGTAGATCACGATCGCCCCGCCATTCTCTAGAGCAGGGATGAGGTCGTTCTGCAGGAACGTGGTTTTTCCTGTGCGCCGCAAGCCGGACAGGAAGAGCCCTGACCGCAGCCCCTCATCCAGGACACCAGGATTGAGGAGTTGCCTGGCCATCTGTTCCGCAAGCTGCGGGCGCCTGTAAATGTTCGTCATGGGGCATTTATGGCAAATTATTTGTACGGAATAATTATAGTCCACGAATAATTATCGGTAAAACGATGGCCAAAATGCGCTCATTAGCGCGCAAACCCCCACTTCCCTGCACACTCGCAGATCGACTTGCTGGCGGGCCAGCGCCGGCCACGTTTCCGTCTGTCAGACCACAAGCGGCCAGTGACCAATCTTCTTCCGCCAGCCGTCGCAATATTCAGATATTTTGAATAACTATGACAGTGATGGGCCACTTTCCGCGGTCTGACGCTGGTTATAGTTCTGCACATGGACAGCGCAACAAGGCAACGAAGCAAGCCAGGCGCTACCGGACAAAACTCAAAATCATTGAATCACCTTAATTGGAGAACATCGTGTCGAACGCCAAACTGCAAGTCCTGACCCCGCGCAACAGCCAGCTGATCGTCATCGACCACCAGCCCCAGATGGCCTTTGGCGTGCAGTCGATGGACCGCCAGACCA
>NZ_JBFTLQ010000191.1:0-1739 GCF_056396525.1 Cupriavidus sp. 05T41 | reverse complement strand
TTTGTAGACGATCGCGGCTTCCTGTTGCTGCGCCTCGCGCAGATGCAGCATCCCCTTGAGCTTGCCGCCCTCGAAGATGGGAAGCGAGATCGACGGTCCGACGACAAACTGGCCCGATGCCCAGTTTGCGAGGTTCGAGAGCTGGAGACTCTGGAACCCGGCGCTGCCATTTAGCGTGATGCGCGGATAGAAGTCGGCCTTTGCCATGCCGATCGACGCCGTGGCCGCGTGCAGTTGCGCCTCCGCCCTCCTGATGTCCGGTCTGCGCTGCACCAGTTCCGAGGGGAAGCCGATGGGCACCTCCTTGKGGAGCTCCGGAATGTCACGCACCTCGCCGAGCGATTGCCGCAGCGCGCCCGGCTCCTCGGCCAGCAACAGTCCGATCGCATTGATGGTGGCCTCGCGACGCGACTCGAGCGTCGGAATCAGGCTTTCGATCGATGCTGCCTGCGCGGAAGCGTTGGCCACGTCCAGATCCGTCGTGACGCCTTCACGTGCGCGTACCTGCGTGAGCTTCGTGGTGTCACGGGCGATTTCAAGGTTCTGTACCGCGATCTGTAGCAGGGATTGCGTGTCGCGCAACTCGATATAGTCTCGCGCGAGTTCGGCGCGGGCAGACAAGAGGACCGCGTTCCGGTCCTCGTACGAGGCCGCCGTCAAAGCGGTCGCCGCTTCGACACCGCGTCGCACGCGGCCCCAGATGTCGACCTCCCATGACGCATCGAAGCCGAACTGGTACAGGTCGAACGCGGGCGAACCACTCGAACCCGGCAATGGCGCGACGCCGAGCGGCGAGTCGCCCGACGCCGATGGTGGCGGACTACCTGTCGGGCTGACCCCAAGCAGCGAGAGGATGCCGTTTGGACTTCCGCGTTCGCGATGATAGGAGGCGGCGCCGTCCAGTGTCGGATATTCGGCGGCGCCGGCCACCCGTTGTACTGCCCGGCTTTGCCGCAGCCGCGCCGACGCGGCTGCGACGTCCAGGTTGGCTTCGACCAGTTTCTCCTCGAGCGAGTTCAGCAGGGGATCGTTGAACAGTGTCCACCACTCTGAACTGAACTGGGATTCGACGGTCTTGCTCGATGCCTGCGCAGACTGGGCGCGGTCAAAGACGTCGGGTGCGGATGTCTTCGGACGTTCGAAATCCGGCCCTACGGCACAGCCCACCATCGCGAGGCACGCCAGTATCGCCAGCACCGACGCGCGGATAGGGAACTCACTCGCATTCATTTTCTGTGCGCTCCMTTGGCCAGCGTATCGCCACGGCGGCCAACGGCCACTTCMGCTTMGACAGAAAGCCCCACGCTCAATTCAGACGCGGCTTGCTGCCCGCGGTCGATGGTGATCTTGACAGGCACGCGCTGGACGACCTTCGTGAAGTTGCCCGTTGCGTTGTCAGGCGCAATCGGCGCGAAGCTCACTCCGGTCGCCGGGGCAAGGCTATCGATATGGCCTTGGATCACGACGCCAGGAAGGCTGTCCACCTTGATGCGCACGCTGTGGCCAGGTCGCATGTTGGTGATCTGGTTCTCCTGGAAGTTGGCGACGACATAGGCGTCGGCGATCGGGACAATCGCAAGAACCGGCGCGCCGGGCGTCACAAATGCGCCGACCMGCGCCGAGCGCCTGCCAACCTTGCCGTCCACCGGTGCATGGATTTCCGTATAGGACAGATTGAGATTCGCCAATTCCTGAGCCGCCTCGGCGCGCATCAACGTGCTGGCCGCCTTGTCGCGTTG
>NZ_JBFTLQ010000190.1:0-1866 GCF_056396525.1 Cupriavidus sp. 05T41 | reverse complement strand
CAGGGACTCAGACGAAGTCCTTGTACTTGTCGAGGGTGCGCACGGGCTTGGCGAGCGCATCGCGGCGGAACGGGTCGCCGAGCTCGCGGGTGCACATGATCTCGATGATGGTGGTCTTGCCGTGATTCATCTGCAGATCGATGGCGCGCTTGAGCGCCGGGCCCACGTCTTCGAGCTTGTCCACCACGATGCCCTCGGCGCCCATGGCGCGGGCGATCTCGGCGAAGCTTTGGTTGTCCAGCTCCCCCGCGACGAAGCGGCGGTTGTAGAAGTCGACCTGGTTCTTCTTCTCGGCGCCCCACTGGCGGTTGTGGAACACCACGGCGGTGACCGGGATATTGTGGCGCACGCAGGTCATGGTCTCCATCAGGCTCATGCCCCAGGCGCCGTCGCCGGCATAGGACACGGCCGGGCGGTGGGGCGCGGCCACCTTGGCGCCGATGATGGTGGGGAAGGCGTAGCCGCAGTTGCCCCAGCTCATGGCGGCGAAGAAGCTGCGCGGCTTGTTGAAGCGCAGGTAGCTGTTGGCCACCGAGTTGATATTGCCGATGTCGGTGGAGACCATCACGTCCTCGGGCATGGCTTTCTCCAGCTCGCGCAGCACCTGGCGCGGATGCAGGTAGTGGCCGCCATTGGGCGTGCGCTCCTGCTTCTGCTCCTCGATCATGTCCAGGCTGTAGGGGTCGCGCTCGTGGGTCCATTCGTCGAGCTCTTTCTCCCAGGCGGCCTTCTCGGCGGCGATCTGGCCGGCGCGCTCTTCGCGCGAGGCGTCGCACACCAGGGTGCGCCCGGCCAGGCGCCCGGTCAGCGCCACGGCGGCGGCCTTGGCGTCGCCGCAGATGCCCACGGAGATCTTCTTGACCAGGCCGAGCATCTTGTGGTCGGCATCGATCTGGATKATCTTGGCCTGCTTGGGCCAGTAGTCCATGCCGTGCTGGGGCAGGGTGCCGAAGGGTCCGAGGCGCGAGCCGAGGGCGACCACCACGTCGGCGCGGGCGAGCAGCTTCATGGCGGCCTTGGAGCCCTGGTAGCCGAGCGGGCCGCACCACAGCGGATGGCTGGCRGGGAAGGAATCGTTATGCAGGTAGCTGTTGACCACCGGCGCGCCGAGGCGCTCGGCGAGTGCCTGGCATTCGGCGATGGCATCGGCCATGACCACGCCGCCGCCGGAGATGATGACGGGGAACCTGGCCTGGGCGAGCAGCTCGGCGGCTTCGTTGAGGCGTTGTTCGCCGCCGGGGCCGCGGTCCAGGCGCTGCGGGCGGGGGATCTCGGCCTGGATCTGGCCGTAGAAGTAGTCGCGCGGGATATTGAGCTGGGTGGGTCCCATCTCGGCCATGGCGCGGTCGAAGCAGCGGCCGGTGAACTCGGCCATGCGTGCCGGGTGGGTGACATGGCCCTGGTACTTGGTGAACTCCTGGAACATCGGCAGCTGCTTGGCTTCCTGGAAGCCGCCGAGGCCGATGCCCATGGTGCCGGCCTCGGGGGTGACGATGACCACGGGGCTGTGGGCCCAGTAGGCGGCGGCGATGGCGGTGACGCAGTTGCTGATGCCGGGGCCGTTCTGGCCGATGACGACGCCGTGGCGGCCGGAGACGCGGGAATAGCCGTCGGCCATGTGGCCGGCGCCCTGCTCGTGCACCACGGGGATGAGGCGGATGCCGGCGGGGGCGAAGATGTCCATGGCGTCCATGAAGGCGGAGCCCATGATGCCGAACATGTCGGTGACGCCGTTGGCGGCGAGGGTTTCGACAAAGGCTTCCGAGGGGGTCATGGCCTGCGGGCCGGTGGTGGCGGGGGCGTCGGTGGTGGCCTGGCGCAGGGATTCGGGGAGGTGTTCGCTCATGGTGGTGGGTCTCCGGGCTT
>NZ_JBFTLQ010000189.1:0-1922 GCF_056396525.1 Cupriavidus sp. 05T41 | reverse complement strand
GAATATCTCGGTAGGAATGCCCATTGCTGGACACCCCCCGCACAGATCCCGGCGTGCCCAATTCAGGCACCGGGCTCCCACCTTGGGTGTTTGACGGCGAATCTGTCGCCTGGCCATGGATGAAGGATTCGAGGTTTCGGGAGCCAGTCATCGGCGAGTCGGGTCATCCGCGCCCACGTCATGGCATCTTTCTGGCTGCGTCGCCGCAGCGAGCGCCGCCAGAGATTGGTAACGTGATAGCGAAATGCCACGAGCGCCCGCGAGTTCGTTGGAACCGCGTGATACGCAAAATAGCCGCGTACCACCTGCTTGAGCCAGTGCCCTTGGATGGGTATTGGCTCATGCATGCGCCGCCATAACTGCTCCTTGATTTGCCTGAGTTTCGCCTGCATGCGATCCCCCCGGGTCTTCCGCTGGAGCTGGAAGGCGCCGCGACGAGATTTGCCGCAGATATGTACGAGACCCAGGAACGAGAAGGTCTCGGGTCGGCCAAGACCCTGTCGCTTTCGCCTGCCCGCTACGTTGCGGCCAAACTCAAGCAACCTCGTCTTGTCCGGGTGAAGCACAAGCGAGAACTCCTCCAACCTCAGTCGCATCGCTTCCCAGAAGCGCCGCGCGTCGGCTTCATGCTCAAAGCCGACAACCACATCATCCGCGTACCGCGAGGTGATGACATTGCCCTTGGCTTCGCGCCGTCGCCACCGGTTGGCCCAGAGATCGAAGACATAGTGCAGGTAGACATTCGCGAGCAGAGGCGATATGACAGCCCCCTGCGGTGTGCCCTCTTCACTGACGCTCCACTCTCCGTCCTCCAAGACGCCCGCCTTGAGCCACTTGCGCACAAGGCGGATGATGCGTGGGTCGCCAATCCGATGCTCCAAGAACCGGACCAGCCATTGCTGACTGACCGAGTCGAAGAAGCTCCGGATATCGGCGTCCAAAATCCAGTTCACCGGGGTGCGGGTGATGGCCACCGCCAACGCATCCAGCGCATCGTGCTGGCTACGCCCGGGCCGGAACCCGTACGAGAACCCGAGGAAATCCTCCTCGTAGATCCCGTTTAGCACTTCCACCGCCGCGCGCTGGACAATCTTGTCCTCCAGCGCCGCGATCCCCAACGGACGCAGCTTGCCATCCGGCTTCGGAATGTACTGTCGCCGAACGGGCAACGCCCGGTACGCTCCGCTCTGTACTTGCGCGTGCAGACGCCGGAGATGTTCTTCCAGGCCCGCCTCGTAGTACCGCCATGTCACGCCGTCCACTCCGGGGGCCGCATTGCGCTTAAGTGCACAAAACGACTCTCGAAGCCGGTCAACCGTGATGTGGTGCAGGAGCGCGGTAAACCGCTCCTTCTTCCGCTGCCTTGCAACTTGCCGTACACGTTCCAACCCCTGTGACACGCTTGCCCGGTTCTGTGCCCGGCGCGTGTGTGGCTGACCCGTGTTCCCCTTGGTCCCCGCCCTTGGCTCCACCCACTCCGCAGCCCGTTTCCAGGCCTTGTTCGCAGGCTTCGTCGCTACTATGGCGGAGTCTGACTTCTCCCGTCCGTTCATCATCGGCTTTGGCTCCTCGCCTTCCCGATGCGGACCCGTCCGTACTGCGACTGGCCAGATGGGAGATCTCCCGGTTCCCGCACAAGGAGCGTCCGTACGTGCCAGGTTCTCAGACCACGCCGGGTCGTCGGAGCGCTCGCGAATGCGCGCCCCGCCGTGTTGCCTTCCGCGTACTGAACCGCGTMGGCACCCGGGATATATCTATCGCGGCTCAATGGCTGGCCCATACGCTCCCCTACCGACGCTTCGCCTACCACCTCGCGGTGGCCTGCGCACGGCTCGGGGCCGATGTGGCTCGCTATTCCTTCATCGTAGTGGACTTGCACCACCAACTCCTTGCCGGTCTCCCGGCGCACTCAGTATATAAAT
>NZ_JBFTLQ010000188.1:0-2129 GCF_056396525.1 Cupriavidus sp. 05T41 | reverse complement strand
GATCGAGAGCGTGAAAGCCACCGGCCCGAACGAGGTCACGGTGGTGCTCACCAGCCCCAATGCCGACCTGCCGGTGATCCTGGGCACCTTCCACTTCCTCATCGTCAAGGACGGCACCACCGACTTCAGTGCCGGCATTGGTACCGGACCCTACAAGATCAAGGAGTTCAGGCCGGGCGTGCGCACACTCGTGGTGCGAAACGGCGCCTACTGGAAGCCCGGCAAGCCCTATCTCGACGAAATCGAGTTCGTCGGCATTGCGGATGACAGTGCGCGCGTCAACGCGCTGCTGTCGGGCGGGATGGACCTGGTGGCCATGGTCAACCCCCGCGCCGTGGCCCGAGTCAAKGGTACGCCGGGCTACGCCATCCTCGTCACGCAATCGGGGCAGTACTCAGACCTGATCATGCGCAAGGACGCGGGTCCAGGCATGAGCCCGGACTTCTTGATGGGAATGAAGTACCTGCAAGACCGCGAGCAGATGAAGAAAGCCATCGCGCTCGACTATGCGGTGCTCGGCAACGATCAGCCGATCGACCCCACCAACCGCTTCTTCTTCAAGGATTTGCCGCAGCGCGCCTTCGATCCGGAGAAGGCGAAGTTCCATTTCCGCAAAGCCGGCGTGACGGGCAAGGTGCCGGTGGTGACCTCGCCCGCCGCGCTGTATTCGGTGGAGATCGCGACGGTGCTGCAGCAGACCGCGCAGCGTGTCGGCCTGGACATCGACATCAAGCGCATGCCTGCCGATGGCTACTGGTCGAATCACTGGCTCAACAGCCCCGTAGGCTTCGGCAATGTCAACCCGCGCCCCAGCGCCGACACCATTCTCACGCAGTTCTTCAAGTCCGATGCGCCGTGGAACGAATCGCGCTGGAAGAACCCCAGGTTCGACCAGCTGCTGCTGGCGGCGCGGGGCGAAACCGATACCGCCAAACGCAAGCAGTTGTATGGCGACATGCAGACCATGATCCACGAGGACGCCGGCATTGGTATCCCGCTGTTCCTGGCCAGCATCGACGCACATTCGTCGAAGCTCAAGGGCCTGTCGCCGATCCCGCTGGGGGGGCTGATGGGCTATTCGTTTGCTGAGAACGTCTGGCTGGATGCCTGATCTGGAAGGTGGCGGGAGTGCGGTAGCCTGGGTGCAGTGTGCTCTCGCAAATCCGGGGCGACGGCGCGGCCTTCTGGCATGGGTAGCCAAATGCGCCCGCCATCCCACCACACCCCGTATTGAGGACGCCTGCGACGAGCTAGCGTTCCGCCGCCGTGCCGCCAAGGCGCGGCCCTCTCAAGCGACCGGCGCAAGCCGGTCGCTTTGCATTTGAAGCCTCGGCGCCGCTGCTCTTGCGCGAGCAGGGCGAGCCACTAGCTGAAGGCAAGGGGCGAGGTTGCGACTATTCGAATGGTTTGCTGGAGAAGCCCCGCGCGCCGATGACGGCGTGACCACCGCGACTGTTCCCGGCCGGCGCGTGCTGGCGCTGCGCCGACCGGTTGGCGTCATCGCTGCGATCACGCCACGCCGTGAGAACGGGGTCAGGCGGTGACGCCGGCGGCCACTGCATCGTCGCTATGCAGATCGACTTCATCGATCCAGCCGCGGCGCAGCTCGGGCACCGAGCGCGCCAGCAGCGCATAGTAGGGGTGGTGCGGACCGCGGTCGTAGTCCGCGTGCGCGACCTGGGTCAGCTTGCGGCCATGCTGCATCACCACGATCTCGTCACAGATCGAGCGCACGGTGTGCAGGTCGTGGCTGATGAAGAGATATGAGACACCCAGTTCCTTGCGCAGCTCGGCCATCAGGTCGAGGATGGCCGCGCCGACTACCGTGTCCAGCGCCGAGGTGATCTCGTCGCACAGGATCAGCTCTGGCTCGGCCGCCAGCGCGCGGGCCAGGTTCACGCGCTGTTTCTGCCCGCCGGACAGGCCACCGGGCGTGCGCTGCGCCACGCCGGCCGGCAGCCGCACCAGATCGAGCAACTGGCGGATCCGTGCCCGTTTCGCTTCGCCGCGCAGGCCGTGGAAGAACTGCAGCGGCCGCGCCAGGATCTCCTCGACGGTGCGTGCAGGATTGAGCGCGGTATCGGCCATCTGGAACACGATCTGGATGCGCCGCAGCTCCGCCGCAGCTC
>NZ_JBFTLQ010000187.1:0-2412 GCF_056396525.1 Cupriavidus sp. 05T41 | reverse complement strand
CGGCGGCGCCGCCGCCAGCGCGGCGGCGGATCTCGCCCGCGTGCCGGCACACGGCGAGTCCGCGGGCTGGATCACGCGCACCGCGCTGTGCGTGGAAGTGCGCCATCCCAGCCGCGCGGCCGGCCCCAAGGCCGAGCTCTCGGCTGCCGGCGACAAGCGCGGCATGATCTACGTCTTCATGCCGCCGCTGACCGTGCTGGAGGATTACCTGGAACTGCTGGCGGCGGTGGAGGCCACCGCCGCGGCGCTGGGCGTGAAGATCGTGCTCGAAGGCTATCCGCCGCCGCGCGACGTGCGCCTGAAGCTGCTGCAGGTCACGCCCGATCCCGGCGTGATCGAGGTMAACATCCATCCCGCCGCCGACTGGGACKAACTGGTCGACCACACCGAATACCTCTACCAGGCGGCACACGAGACCTATCTGAGCAGCGAGAAGTTCATGGTGGACGGCCGCCATGCCGGCACCGGCGGCGGCAACCACTTTGTGCTGGGCGGCGCCACGCCGGCCGACAGTCCCTTCCTGCGCCGCCCGGACGTGCTGGCCAGCCTGATCGCGTACTGGCACAACCATCCCTCGCTGTCCTACCTGTTCTCGGGCATGTTCATCGGCCCCACCAGCCAGGCGCCGCGCGTGGACGAGGCGCGCAACGACCAGCTCTACGAACTGGAGGTCGCCTTTGCCGAGCTGCAGCACCAGCTCGACCGGCTGGGCGGCGCGCAGGGCGGCGGCTACATGCCGCCGTGGCTGGTGGACCGCACGCTGCGCAACATCCTGATCGACGTCACCKGCAACACGCACCGCAGCGAGTTCTGCATCGACAAGCTCTACTCGCCCGACGGCCCCACCGGGCGCCTCGGCCTGCTGGAGCTGCGCGCCTTCGAGATGCCGCCGCATGCGCGCATGAGCCTGGTGCAGCAACTGTTGCTGCGCGCGCTGGTGGCGCGCTTCTGGCGCCAGCCGTATCGCACGCGCCTGACGCGCTGGGGCACCGAGCTGCACGACCGCTTCCTGCTCGGCACCTTCGTGCAGATGGATTTCGACGATGTGCTCAGCGAGATGCGCGAGGCCGGCTTCGCCTTCGACAATGCCTGGTTCGCCCCGCATTTCGAGTTCCGCTTCCCGCGCGTGGGCGAGCTGGCCGCCGGCGGCCTGGCGCTGACCTTGCGCAGCGCGCTCGAGCCCTGGCACGTGATGGGCGAGGAGGGCAGCGCCGGCGGCACGGTGCGCTACGTGGATTCGTCGCTGGAGCGCATCGAGGTGCGCGTGCTGGGCATGAACGAGAGCCGCCACGTGGTGACGGTGAACGGCCGCGCGGTGCCGTTGCAGCCCACCGGGCGGGCCGGCGAATTCGTGGCCGGGGTGCGCTACCGCGCCTGGGCGCCCCAGTCTGCGCTGCACCCCACCATCGGCGTGCACGCTCCGTTGACATTCGACGTAGTCGACAGCTGGATGGCGCGCAGCATCGGCGGATGCCGGTATCATGTTTCGCATCCGGGCGGGCGCAACTACGAGACCTTCCCGGTCAATGCCTACGAGGCCGAAAGCCGGCGCCTGGCGCGCTTCTTCACGCTCGGCCACACCCCGGGCGTGATGCGCATCGAGGAGCCTGCGCGCAGCCTCGAGTTTCCGTTCACGCTGGACCTGCGGCAACGCTGATCCGCCCCGCCGCCGAGCTTCGCCCCGTGCCCTTGCAGCCCTCCCTGCCCTTCGACGAATCCGCTCCCGCCGCCGAGGCGGCGATGCGCCGCGCGCGCGCGGTGCCCGCGGGACACCTGGACGAGCTCGGCGCGTGCTCGGGCGGCCTGCGCGAGCCGTGGGCAGGCTTCTTCCAGGTGCTGGGCGAGGACGGCATCGGCGCGCTCGGCCAGCAGGCCGCCGCCATGGCGCGCCAGATCCGCGACAACGGCGTGACCTACAACGTCTACGCCGACAACGGCGCCGCGCGCGCCTGGGCGCTGGACCTGCTGCCCTTCCTGGTAGCCGAGGAAGACTGGCAGGTGATCGAGCGCGGCGTGATCCAGCGCGCCAGCCTGGCCAACGCCATGGTGGCCGACATCTACGGGCCGCAGACCCTGCTGGCCAAGGGCTTGCTGCCGGCCGGGCTGGTCTTCGGCCATCCCGGCTACCTGCGCCCCCTCAAGGGCTACCAGCCGCCGGACGGCAATTTCCTGCATATCGTCGCGGTGGACCTGGCGCACACCGCGGAGGGCGGCTGGACGGTGATGGCGCACCGCACGGAAACCCCGTCCGGCATGGGCTACGCGCTGGAGAACCGGCTCATCATCTCCAGCCTGTTCACCGATGCCTTCCGCGAACTGCGCGTGCGCCGCCTGCCCGCCGCCTTCGCGCAGCTGGTGGCCACGCTGGCGCAGCTGCCCGCCATCCGCACGGCCGGCGCGGTCACGCAGCTG
>NZ_JBFTLQ010000186.1:0-2774 GCF_056396525.1 Cupriavidus sp. 05T41 | reverse complement strand
TCCTGATGCAGCGCATGCAGGAAGAGCGTGATTTCGACCATATCGAGCCCGTATTCTTCAGCACGTMCAACGCCGGCGGCCAAGCCCCGGCCATGGCCAAGAACGAAACCACGCTGAAAGACGCCAACGATATCGATGCACTGCGCAAGTGCGATGTCGTCMTCACCKSCCAGGGCGGCGACTACACCAACGAAGTCTTCCCGCAGTTGCGGGCGGCTGGCTGGAAGGGCTACTGGATCGACGCGGCGTCTTCGCTGCGCATGAAGGACGATGCCATCATCGTGCTCGACCCGGTCAACCTCGGCGTGATCAAGGATGCGCTGTCCAAGGGCGTGAAGAACTTCGTCGGCGGCAACTGCACGGTCAGCTGCATGATGATGGGCCTGGGCGGCCTGTTCCAGCACGACCTGATCGAGTGGATGACCTCCATGACCTACCAGGCGGCCTCGGGCGGCGGCGCGCAGCACATGCGCGAACTGCTKACCCAGTTCGGCACGCTCAACGCCTCGGTCAAGCCGCTGCTGGACAATCCGGCCTCGGCGATCCTGGAGATCGACCGCACCATCCTGGCGACCCAGCATGGCCTGTCGGCAGACGAAACCAAGCAGTTCGGCGTCCCCCTGGCCGGCAACCTGATCCCCTGGATCGACAAGGACCTGGGCAACGGCGTGTCGAAGGAAGAGTGGAAGGGCGGCGCCGAGACCAACAAGATCCTGGGTCGCGGCGAAGGTTTCGTCGGTGCGACCGGCGCCTCGCCGATMGCCGTCGATGGCCTGTGCGTGCGTATCGGCGCCATGCGCTGCCACTCGCAGGCGCTGACCATCAAGCTGCGCCGCGACGTGCCGCTCGATGAGATCGAAGGCATGCTGGCCGACAACAACCAGTGGGCCAAGGTCGTGCCGAACACGCGCGAGGCCAGCGTGACCGACCTCACGCCGGCTGCCGTCACCGGCACGMTGACCATCCCGGTCGGCCGCCTGCGCAAGATGCAGATGGGTGGCGAGTACCTGTCGGCCTTCACCGTCGGCGACCAGCTGCTGTGGGGCGCCGCCGAGCCGCTGCGCCGCATGCTGCGCATCCTGATCGAAGCCTGACGGGGTTTGCCGCCCGGGCCGCCGGAGAAGCCATGTCTCGAAACATGGCGCCTTGCGGCGGACCCGGCACTCCGGGGTTTCGTTGCTGGCAGGCAACAGAAACCCCCGCTTTGAGGATAACGCCGCGCCTGTGCGCGGCGTTGTCGCGATCGGCTGCCTATTTTTCCGTGCGTTGGGCCACAATACAGCCGGCATATGTCGGGCTGTGGAGGCGGTTTGCCGCACGCCCGTACGAGTTGGCGCGGGGCTCAGTCGGGACGCTAACTTGCTGCGCTAAACCATTGATGTTAAGTTAATTTCACTACTAAAACACAACGGAGCACAAGGTGAGTGTGAGCCAACATCGCCGGAAAGATGCGCCTATCGCCCGTCAGCGCTGGTCAACGCTGGCCTTCACGGCACTGGGTCTGCTGCTCGCGCAGCCGGCTGCCTATGCCGCGGGATTCGGGCAATTACGGGTACAGTCGAATCTGGGTCAGCCGCTACAGGCGGAAATCKATATCAGTGGTGTCAGCGCCGAGGAAGCGGACGGTCTTTCCGTCAAGCTTGCCGCGCCGGACGCTTATGCCAGGGCCGGCCTGACCTACCTGCCAGCCGTCAGCAGCCTGCGCTTGCAGGTCGAGCGCCGTCCCAACGGCAGCTACGTGGCGCGGGTGCGTTCCAACCAGCCGATCAGCGAGCCCTTTGTCGATATCCTCGTCGACATGACCTGGGCGAGCGGCAAGGTCTCGCGCGCCTACACATTCCTGCTCGACCCGGCCGGCGCCAAGCCGACCAACCAGACATTCTCGCCCACCACGGTGGTGCAGGCAGGCACGCCTGACGAGTCGGGCGGTGCCAGCGTGCCGGCCCCGGCCGCCGCGCCTGTTCCCTTGACGGCGGCGCCGGCCGAGACGGCTCCGCCCGCCCGCCCGCAAGCCAGGGCACCCGCGCCGCGGCCGCGCCGCGAAGCGCCGGCGGTGGCCACGGCGGCCTCGGGTTCCTACACGGTGCAGCGTGGCGACAATCTCTCCTCGATTGCCGGCGATGCCATGCAGGGCCAGGACGGCGTCTCGCTCGACCAGATGCTGGTCGCGCTCTATCGCAACAACCCCAATGCCTTCGTCGGMGGCAATATGAATCGCCTCAAGGCGGGGGCGGTGCTCAAGGTGCCGAGCCAGCAGGAGGCGCAGTCGGTCGCGCCGCGCACGGCCCGCCGCGAGGTGGTGGCGCGCACGCAGGGCTTCGATGCCTACCGCAGCCGGCTGGCCACGGCCGCGGCCGCGCGCTCGGTGGAGGCCGGGAGCGGCCGCTCGCAATCGGGCAATGTCACCGCCCGCGTGCAGGAGCAAGCCGCGCCGGCTGCCGGCCCGCGCGACGAACTCAAGCTCAGCAAGCCGGAGCGGGGCAGCCAGGCTGCCGCCACCGCCGCGGCCGAAGCCGATATCGCCAAGGAACGCCAGCTCAAGGAAGCCGAGACACGCCTCGCGCAGCTCGAGAAGAACGTCACCGACATGCAGCGGCTGGTCGAGCTGAAGAACGCMGAGATCGCCAAGCTGGGCCAGGCCCAGGCCGCCAAGAGCGCGGACAAGGAAGCCCCGGCGCCGGCGGCCGCGCCGACGGTAGTGCCGGCCGATGCCGCCAAGGCCGACTCCGCAGCCGCTCCGGCAGCCAGCGCCGCCGCGGCGACAGCGGCAGCCG
>NZ_JBFTLQ010000185.1:0-4870 GCF_056396525.1 Cupriavidus sp. 05T41 | reverse complement strand
AGCGTCCAGTCCTGCCAGGCGCCGCCGCAGGCCTGCGCCAGCAGCGCCCGCGCCAGCCAGCGCCCGGCAACGAACTGGGCGGCGCGCTGGCCGGCCCGCAGCGAGCCGAGCCGGCTTGTCTCCTGCGCGCTCATCCACTGGCCGGGCGGCGGCGCCTGCCCGGCCATGGCGGCCACGTCGGCCACCCGTACGTAAACGAGCCCGGGCTGCATGGCGCGCTTCAGCCGCGGCTGGCCAGGCAGGTCACCGGGCCGCGACCCTGGCGTAGATGCCCTTGAGCGCAACGCCGGCCACCACGGCGCCGGCATGGCATTCGTACTCGGTCGGKCTGGCGACTTCCGCCTTCTTGTAGTAGMTCACCACATCGACCACGGCATTGACGCCCAGCGACCTGGCCTTGTCCTGGAAGGCGATTAGCGCGGACAGCGCGGCCCAGCGGCAGGCTTCCTCGTCGCTCTTGCCGAAGCTGTTGGTCTTGCGGTTGGACACGTCGCCCTCCCCGGTTTCCAGGACCTTGGGTTTCGCCTGGCCGGCCAGGAAGAACTTGACCGTGCCATCGAGCTTGTCCCGCGCCTCGGGCATGTCGAGGACTTCCTGGAACGGCAGCATGTACTTGGTGTCGCGCGCCGCGGCGGGCGTGGACAGCAGCATGCCGGCCGCAGCGGTGGCTGCCAGGATCGAGAGAGCGTGTTTCATTGACCTTCCTTTCTTGGTTTTGTTGATAAGGAAAAACGCGGATGGCCCTGGAGCGGCTCGCCCGGGAGCGGCTCCAGGCCGGCTAGTGGCCCCAGCGACGGAACACCAGCGAGGTATTGATGCCGCCGAACGCGAAATTGTTGCTCATGGCGTAGTCGACGTCGAGCCGGCGGCCTTCGCCCATGATGTGGTCGAGCGGCGCGCAGCGCAGGTCAGGCGTGGCCAGGTTGATGGTGGGCGCAAACCAGCCTTCGCGCATCATCTCGATGGTCATCCATGCCTCGAGCGCACCGCAGGCGCCCAGCGTATGGCCCATGTAGCTCTTGAGCGAGCTGACCGGCACCGCGCCGCCCAGCACCGCGTGGGTGGCTTGCGACTCGGCGATGTCGCCCTGGTCGGTGGCCGTGCCGTGCGCGTTGACGTAGCCGATGGCCGAAGCGTCGAGCCCCGCGTCCTCGAGCGCCAGGCGCATGGCCTGCGCCATGGTGCCGGCCTGGGGCTGGGTCACGTGAGCGCCGTCGCTGTTGGTGCCGAAGCCGACGATCTCCGCCAGGATGCGCGCGCCACGCGCGCGGGCGTGCTCCAGCTCCTCCAGCACCAGCGTGCCGGCGCCCTCGCCCAGCACCAGCCCGTCGMGCTCGCTGTCGAACGGGCGCGGCGTGGTGTGGGGCGCATCGTTGCAGGTGCTGGTGGCGAACAGCGTATCGAACACGGCGGCTTCGGTCGGGTCGAGTTCTTCCGCGCCGCCGGCCAGCATCGCCACCTGGCGCCCGCTGCGGATGGTCTCGTAGGCGTAGCCGATGCCCTGGCTGCCCGAGGTGCAGGCGCTGGACGTGGTGAGGATGCGCCCGGTAATGCCGAAGAACACGCCGATATTGACCGCGGTGGTATGCGGCATCATGCGGATGTAGGTGGTCGCGCTGATATCCTCGGTGCTGCGCTCGTTCATCATGCGGCCAAAATCCGCCACCGCCGACGGCGTGCCGGTGGACGAGCCGTAGGCGATGCCCAGCCTGCCGCTGGTAACCAGCGGATCGCCGGCAAGCCCCGCATCATGCAGCGCCGCCTCGCTGGCCAGCACCGACATCACCGCCACGCGCCCCATCGCGCGCGTGACCTTGCGCGTGTAGTGCGCCGGCAGCGCGAACGGCGGCACGGGTGCCGCGAGCTGCGTGTTCAGGCCCTTGAAGTCCTGCCAGCCGTGCATCTGCACGACGGCGTTGCGGCCGCTGGCCAGCCGCTCGCGCACGGTCGGCCAGTCATTGCCCAGCGAGCAAACGGCGCCGGTGCCGGTAACGACAACTCGCTTCATCCGAACATCCCTCCGTTGACCGAGATCACCTGCCGCGTGATATAGCCGGCATCGGCGGACATCAGGAACGCCACCGTGGCGGCCACCTCGTCCGGCGTGCCCATGCGACGTGCCGGGATCATGCGCAAGGCTTCCTCCAGCACGTGTTCTTCCACCATCTCGGTGTCGATCAGCCCGGGTGCGACGCAGTTGACGGTGATGTTGCGCTTGGCCAGTTCGATGGCCAGCGCCTTGGTGGCGCCGATGATGCCGGCCTTGGCCGCGCTGTAGTTGGCCTGGCCACGATTGCCCACCAGCCCGGAGACCGACGACAGCGTGACGATGCGGCCCGGCTTGCGCCGCTGCACCATGGGCATCACCACGGGGTTGAGCACGTTGTAGAAGGCATCCAGGTTGGTATGGATGACTTCGTCCCATTCCTCGCCGGTCATGGCCGGGAAGGCAGCGTCGCGCGCGATGCCAGCGTTGCACACCACGCCGTAATAGCAGCCGTGCGCCTCGATATCGGCCAGCAGCGCGGCCGCGGCCTGCTCGCGCTGGCTCACGTCGAAGCACAGCACGCGCGCGCTGCGGCCCAGCGCGCGCACGGCGTCGGCCACCGATTCGGCCTCCTCGCGCCGCGAACGGCAATGCACCACCACATCGCAGCCGTCGCGCGCCAGGCGCAGCGCGATGGCGCGGCCGATGCCGCGCGATGATCCTGTGACGAGCACGGTCCGGTTCGTCATGGTTGTTGTCCTTGCAAGAAAGCCTGCGCGTYGGCAGGCTGGAAAACGGAAACATTGGCGCGCGCCACTTCGCGCCCGTCGAGCGACAGGGCGCAGGCGAACATGCCGAGCCCGTTGTCGCCGGTGAGCTCKGCGCGGGCCCGCACGGTCAGCACGCTGCCGACCGGAAACGCCGCCAGGTCGCACTCGTAGCGGCGCGAGCCGAGCAGGAAGCCGATGCCGGGCTTGCGGCCCGCGCGCAGGTCGCGCACGCCGGCCCAGGCGGCGATGGGCGCGCACCGTGGTGCGCGCCACCGCCTGCTCGTCGTCGGCGCCGAGCAGTTCGTCCAGCAGGCGCATGGCGCCGGCATGCGGCACCACCTCGCCGATCGCCGGCAAGGTGGCCGGGCCGGCCATGTTCGGGGTCACRCTCATGGTCAGCCGGCCCCCAGGATCACGGCGCTGTTGCTGCCGCCGAACGCGAAGGAATTGCTCATCACGTAGCGCGGCGCATGGCCCAGCGTCTCGCCGGGCGCCACCACGTGCAGGGGCGGCAGCGCCGGGTCCGGCACGCCGTCCCACCAGTGCGCGGGCAGGCGGCCTTGCGCGTTGCCGGACAACGTCAGCCACATCAGCGCTGCCTCGATCGCGCCGGCGGCGCCCAGCGCATGGCCGGTCATCGGCTTGGTCGAGCTCAGCGGCACGCCGTCGCCAAACAATGCGGCGCAGGCCAGCGCCTCCATGGCATCGTTCTGCGGCGTGGCGGTGCCGTGCAGGTTAAGGTAGTCGATGGCTGCGGGTGCCAGGCCGGCACGCGCCAGGGCCTGCCGCATGGCGGCCTGCGCGCCGGCGCCGCTGGGATCGGGCGCCGACATGTGATGCGCGTCCGAGGTCTCGCCCCAGCCTGCCAGGCGCACCTCGCCGGGCTCGGCCGAGAGCAGGAAGACGGCGGCACCCTCGCCCAGGTTGATGCCGGCGCGGTTGGCCGAGAGCGGGTTGCAGCGCGCGGCCGAGACCGAGTCCAGCGCGCTGAAGCCGGCGACGGTGAAGGGGCACAAGGTATCGGCGCCGCCCGCGATCACCACGTCGGCGATGCCGCTGCGCAGCAGCCGGGCGCCCGCGGCCAGCGCCTTGGCGCTCGACGAGCAGGYCGTGGACAGCGTATACGCCACGCCGGTCACGCCGAGCGCGCCGGCCAGGAACTGCGCGGGCGAGCCCAGCTCCTGCTGACCGTAGTGGAAGCCTTCTGGCCAATTGCCGCTGGCACGGCGCCCGGTCACCGCCTCGCCGCCTTCGGCGATGCCCGAGGTGCTGGTGCCCATCACGACCGCCACGCGCGCCGGGCCCACCCGGGCAATGGCCGCCTGCACCTGCGCCAGGCACTGCAGTGCGGCGTGGTACAGCATGGCGTTGTTGCGCGTGCGATGCACCAGCGGCGTCGTGTCCGGCACCGCCAGCGCCGCGCCGACGGTGCCGAGGTGCAGCGGCCGGCCTGCGCTGTAGCGCTGCGTGACCTCGCCGCCCGGCGGGCCGTCGGTGCGCCAAAGCGCCGCGCGCACGGCATCGGCGCCGTCGCCCAGGGCACAGGTCACGCCCAGCGCATTGATGAAGATATGGTTCATTTCGGCCCTCCTTGCGTGGCCGCCGGCAGCGTGCGGATGGTCAGCCGGTAGCCGTCGCGGTACTGCTCGAACTCGATGGTCTGCGGGTCCGGGTAGCGAATCTCGGCCACTACCTCGCCACCGGCGCGCAGCACGCGGCGCCCGGCCTCGGCATCGAGCCGCCAGCCGGGCGGCAAGGCCGCGGCAATGGCTTGCACCGGCCACAGCGACAACTGCATTTCACTCAGGATACGCTCCGGCACCAACTCGGCCGGCGCCCACGGCGAACGCACCACGCGCAGGTCCTGTCCGTCCCAGTCCAGGCGCGCCAGTACCTGCCCGCCGGCCAGCGCGGCCAGCCGCGTATGAGCCGCATTGGCTTCGAGCAGCGCCTGGATCTCGCGGCGCTCCTCGCCACGCGGCGTGCGGTACACCACCGTGATCTGCTGCTGCAGCATCAGCTCGCGGCCAAGCGAAGCCGGCGGCAGGCGCAGCAGCGGCACCGCCTCGCGGCTGGCCGCCGGCGCGCCAGCCTCGGGGGTGCCGGGCGCGGG
>NZ_JBFTLQ010000184.1:0-3144 GCF_056396525.1 Cupriavidus sp. 05T41 | reverse complement strand
ATGTTCGACAAGGCCAACGGGCTGTACGAGGAAATGGAAAAGGCCGGCCATGCCMGGCTCGCCGGCGGCGCACTCGCCTGGTACACCAGCCTGGGGCGTCAGACATTGCGCCACGCGCCCAAGGGCATGGAGTGGTTCGTCCACGGTTTCAGCCGCTCGTTRCTGGCCGCCGGCATCGGCARGCAAGCCGTCAAACTGCGGCTCAAGGARCTRCAGGCGATCGGGCGCAGYGCCGACCCCAAGKTCTTGCGCGCKCASGTSAAGCGCAATGTSAACTTCGCCTTCGCCACCGAACTGGTSGAYGCCCGCTCCAGTGAATTCTACAAAGTGCGCGCCAGTGGSTGGCTGCTTGTGTTCGAGGCCGCCCTGCTCRGCCATAARTGGCTCAAAGGSACCAAGGACGAAAAGGAAAAAGCGGAGTTGGCCGCAGCCGCAATAACAACCTTCGCGGCCGGTCTGGAGGTGTTGGCCTGCGGCACGGAGATCGTGTTGCGCCAATATRCCGCCGCCAGTACGACGGGCGTGGGCGCTACCGTCTTTCTTGGTGGACTCAAGTTGTGGGGTGGCGCGCTGGCTACGACAGCGGGCATCTATCTCGTTAGGTACGACTGGTCCGATGGCGTCGAAGCTGAAAAACAGGGAAATACACTGCTGTGGATGGCTTATCGAATCCGCTTCGCGGTATCAATCGCMATGATAGCGAGTCAAGCCGGCATCGCATTTGCAGCGGCCGGACCGATGTTCAAGTTGCTAGCCGAACGTGCGATAAATACTCGCTGGTTCTCTGGGATTAACTTCCTCGCCAACATAGCGGCCTACCTGGGTAAGGAAGCTGTCGCTCTAATGATGCGAAGAATATTGCTCCGTGGCACCTGGGTGACAATTGTCGTCACTGTGCTTATCGCGATTTTCGATGACGATGCCCTGCAGAAATGGTGCAAGCGGACGATATATCGTGGACCCAAGTTCAATGGGGAAAAGCTGTACAAGGATACGGCACAAGAACTTGCCGGGCTCTACGGCGGACTGCAAGAGGTGCTTTGATGTATTTCGCCGAGTGGATCATGTGGCTGGGCAATATCAAGTCCGATGAGTGGTACAAGAAAAATGTGGAGGACCCTGGTCCAAGCCGACCGGTCGTGGAGCCCGTCTATGAAGAGTCCGTGGCCGAAGACAAAGCGAATCAGGCGGCAAAACGGTTCGCAMAGGCCAAGACGCGAGGTCCGGTCTATGCCTGCAACGACATCTATCTGGAAATGCGTTCTGGCGGCATGGAGGATAAGCGCGGTCTGGTAACTCTTGTTTCAGGTGCCGTCATTTATCTGCTGTTTGGCATTTGGATTGATATGGACTTGCCCATCTTCTGGGCCGTTATCATGGGCAACGAAACCGTGTTTGGCAGGGCACTAACTGCCAGCGACATCATCATGGCAATATTCGGAACGCTCCTTTCCGGAGTCCCCCTCTGGTTCTATTTCAAATACGCCTTTCGCTTCACGCGACTGCAAGTGCTGACCTCCCGCCATCTGCTGATCCGCTTCAACCGTGTCACGCAGCAGGTCTATCTGCATCGCCCTCCTAGCTGTGGAGGGATTGTCGTTGTGCCCTGGGAGGGCGTCAGTTCGATGGAAGTCGCCGGCCAGCGCTTGCTTCTCGGCTGGTTCGCCGACGACACGCCGCTGCCCTTTCCCGTCATAGCCTTTGTCGGCAAGCAAAGCAGCGGTGAGGCGGATTTGCAGGCGGAATGGGAATTCATCCGCCGCTACATGGACGAGGGCGGCCTGTCGGCTATCCCAGAACCACGCATCAGCTCGCAACTGCCGCTGCCGTGGCAAGCCTTCATCGCGCAGTTCGAGGCCTTGGGGCCCTTCCTGCGCGAAGGCGGTCCCCTCATCTGGGTCGGCTGCCTGATGATTTCGCCGGCTTTCATCATCCTCGGCTTGTCCCACTGGGCATCGCTGCTGCTGTGCTGGCGACCGCGCTGGCCCAAGGTCATCCGCGAGGCCGGCCTGCCGGGCAAGCCCATACCCGCCTTGTCCACTGCCSACAACTACCCGCCAGACATCCGCKAGCAGCTATTGGCCAACGCGCACCGCTGGGCCGTGCGTCCTGGTCGGCGCCCAGATCGCAAGCACGTCGCAAAGACGTAATGGAGATAGCATGGCAACCCAATCCGACCTGCGCTTCACCTTCGCCGTCATCGGCGGGGTAGACTTTGAGGTCATCGAGTTCGATCTCGACGAAGCCCTCTCCGAGACCTTCCGCCTCGACGTGCAGCTGACCCACGCCGACCCCGACCTCGACTTCGCCACCATCCTCGACCTGCCGCCCTGCTCACCCTCTGGCGTGGCGACGAACCGGTGCGCCATGTCCATGGGCTGGTCAGCCGCTTCGAGCAAGGCGACACCGGCTTTCGCCGCACACGCTACCGCGCCGTGGTCGAGCCCGGCCTTGGCTGGCTGCTTGTGTTCGAGGCCGCCCTGTTCGGCCAYAARTGGCTCAAAGGSACCAAGGACGAAAAGGAAAAAGCGGAGTTGGCCGCCGCCWTGACAACCTTCGCGGCMGGTCTGGAAGTGTTGGCCTGCGGCACSGAGRTSGTSCTRCGCCARTATGCCSCYGSCAGTACGACGRGCGTGGGCGCTACGGTCTTTCTTGGTGGACTCAAGATATGGGGTGGGGCGTTGGCTACGGCAGTTGGCATCTATCTCGCTAGGTACGACTGGTCCGATGCAGACGAAGCCCGAAGGCACGGAAATCGTGGGTTGACTGCGGCTTATCTGACCCGTTTCACGGTGACGCTCACCATGATCGCGAGTCAGGCCAGCATCGCATTTGCAGCGGCGGGGCCGATGCTCAAATTGTTAGCCGAGCGCGCAGTTTATTCTMGTTGGTCTCCTTTGCTTAGCGCTCTAGCCAGATCTGCCGCATTCCTGGGCAAGGAAACCGTCGCCCTACTGATGCGGCGCATCCTGCTTCGTGGCACCTGGATCGTACTGGCCGTTAGCGCATTCATTGCCATTTTCGATGACGACGCCCTGCAAAAATGGTGCAAACACACCATGTATCGCGGACCCAAGTTCAATGGGGAAAAACCATACGAGGATACGCAAGAAGAACTTGCCGCTCTCTATGGCGGACTGCTGC
>NZ_JBFTLQ010000183.1:0-3223 GCF_056396525.1 Cupriavidus sp. 05T41 | reverse complement strand
CCCCGATCAAATCCCTGCTGATTGCCAACCGTTCCGAGATCTCCATCCGCGTGATGCGCGCGGCTGCCGAGATGAATATCCGGACCGTGGCGATCTATTCGAAGGAAGACCGCCTCGCGCTCCATCGCTTCAAGGCCGATGAGAGCTACCTGGTCGGCGAAGGCAAGAAGCCGCTGGCGGCCTACCTCGACATTGACGACATCCTGCGCATTGCCCGGCACGCGAAGGTGGATGCCATCCATCCGGGCTATGGCTTCCTGTCGGAGAACCCGGAGTTCGCGCAGGCGGTGATCGACGCCGGCATCCGCTGGATCGGGCCGTCGCCCGACGTCATGCGCAAGCTCGGCAACAAGGTGGCGGCGCGCAACGCGGCCATCGCGGCRGGCGTGCCGGTGATGCCGGCCACCGACCCGCTGCCGCACGACCTGGATGCCTGCAAGCGGCTGGCCGCGGGCGTTGGCTACCCGCTGATGCTCAAGGCGAGCTGGGGCGGGGGCGGGCGTGGCATGCGCATCCTGGAAAGCGAGCAGGACCTGGAAGGCTCGCTGGCCGCGGCCCGGCGCGAGGCGCTGGCCGCGTTCGGCAACGACGAGGTCTATGTCGAGAAACTGGTGCGCAACGCGCGCCACGTTGAAGTGCAGGCGCTGGGCGACACCCACGGCAACCTGGTGCACCTGTTCGAACGCGACTGCACGGTGCAGCGGCGCAACCAGAAGGTCGTGGAGCGCGCCCCCGCGCCGTACCTCGACGACGCYGGCMGGGCCGCGCTGTGCGAGGCGGCGATGCGGCTGATGCGCGCGGTCAACTACACGCACGCGGGCACGGTCGAGTTCCTGATGGATGCCGACTCCGGCCAGTTCTACTTYATCGAAGTCAATCCGCGCATCCAGGTCGAGCACACGGTCACGGARATGGTCACCGGGGTCGATATCGTCAAGGCGCAGATCCGCATCACCGAGGGCGGCCATATCGGCGTGACCGAGAACACGCGCGAYGCCGASGGCAAGATCGTYGTGCGCGCCGCGGGCGTGCCGGAGCAGGCGGGGATTTCGCTGAACGGGCATGCGCTGCAATGCCGGATCACGACCGAGGATCCCGAGAACGGYTTCCTGCCGGACTACGGCCGGCTCTCCGCCTACCGCAGCGCGGCGGGCTTCGGCGTGCGGCTCGATGCCGGCACYGCCTATGGCGGCGCGGTGATCACGCCGTACTACGATTCGCTGCTGGTCAAGGTCACCACCTGGGCGCCGACCGCCCCCGAGGCGATCCGGCGCATGGACCGCGCGCTGCGCGAGTTCCGCATCCGCGGGGTCGCGTCCAAYCTGCAGTTTCTCGARAACGTCATCAACTAYCCCGSGTTCCGCTCGGGTGACGTCACCACGCGCTTTATCGACAAGACGCCGGAACTGYTGGCGTTCACCAAGCGCCAGGACCGCGCCACCAAGCTGCTGCGCTACCTGGGCGAGGTCAGCGTGAACGGGCATCCGGAGATGAGTGGCCGMACGCTGCCCTCGYTGCCGTTGCCCGGTCCGGTGATGCCTGCTGTCGATACCGGCGAGCCGCTGCCGTATGGCACGCGCGACCGCCTGCGCGAGCTCGGCGCGGAGAAGTTCTCGCGCTGGATGCTCGAGCAGAARCAGGTGCTGCTCACCGACACCACCATGCGCGACGCGCACCAGTCGCTGTTCGCCACGCGCATGCGCACGGCGGACATGCTGCCGATCGCGCCGTTCTATGCGCGCGAGCTGTCGCAGCTGTTCTCGCTGGAGTGCTGGGGCGGCGCCACCTTCGACGTGGCGTTGCGCTTCCTGAAGGAAGACCCGTGGCAGCGCCTCGAGCAGTTGCGCGAGCGCGTGCCCAACGTGCTGTTCCAGATGCTGCTGCGCGGCTCGAACGCCGTCGGCTACACCAAYTATGCGGACAACGTGGTGCGCTTCTTCGTGCGCCAGGCCGCCAGCGCGGGCGTGGACGTGTTCCGCGTGTTCGACTCGTTGAACTGGGTGCGCAATATGCGCGTGGCGATCGATGCCGTCGGCGARAGCGGCGCGCTGTGCGAAGGCGCGATCTGCTATACCGGCGACCTGTTCGACCCGAAGCGATCCAAGTACGACCTGAAGTACTACGTCGGCATCGCGCGCGAGCTGAAGCAGGCSGGCGTGCATGTGCTGGGCATCAAGGACATGGCCGGTATCTGCCGTCCGCAGGCGGCAGCGGCGCTGGTCAAGGCGCTCAAGGAAGAGACCGGGCTGCCCGTGCATTTCCATACGCACGACACCAGCGGCATCTCGGCCGCTTCCGCACTGGCTGCGATCGAGGCCGGCTGCGATGCGGTGGACGGCGCGCTCGAYGCSATGAGCGGCCTGACCTCGCARCCSAACCTGTCGAGCATCGCYGCGGCGCTGGCSGGYAGCGAGCGCGATCCSGGCCTGAGCCTGGAACGCCTGCACGAAGCGTCGATGTACTGGGAAGGGGTGCGGCGCTACTACGCACCGTTCGAATCGGAGATCCGCGCAGGCACCGCCGACGTGTACCGTCACGAGATGCCGGGCGGCCAGTACACCAACCTGCGCGAGCAGGCCCGCTCGCTCGGCATCGAGCATCGCTGGACCGAGGTGTCGCGCGCCTACGCCGACGTCAACCAGATGTTCGGCGACATCGTCAAGGTGACGCCGACGTCCAAGGTGGTGGGGGACATGGCMTTGATGATGGTGGCCAACGATATGAGCGCCGCCGATGTGTGCGATCCGGCCAAGGAGATCGCCTTCCCCGAGTCGGTGGTCTCGCTGTTCAAGGGGGAACTGGGCTTTCCGCCTGACGGCTTCCCCGCCGGGCTCTCGCGCAAGGTGCTGCGCGGCGAGCCGCCCGCGCCTTACCGGCCGGGGGACCAGATACCGGCAGTCGATCTCGACGCTGCGCGCGCCGCAGGCGAAGCGGCCTGCGAGCAGGCGCTCGACGACCGCCAGCTGGCTTCGTACCTGATGTATCCGAAGCAGGCCGCGGACTACCACGCCCATGTGCGCAGCTACAGCGATACTTCGGTGGTGCCGACGCCGGCATTTCTGTACGGCCTGCAGCCGCAGGAAGAAGTGGGCATCGACATCGCCGCCGGCAAGACGCTGCTGGTCTCGCTGCAAGGCACGCACCCTGACGCCGAAKAGGGGGTCATCAAGGTCCAGTTCGAGCTCAACGGACAATCGCGCACAACKCTGGTCGAGCAGCGTAG
>NZ_JBFTLQ010000182.1:0-3407 GCF_056396525.1 Cupriavidus sp. 05T41 | reverse complement strand
TGGTCTGGCGGTCCATCGACTGCACGCCAAAGGCCATCTGGGGCTGGTGGTCGATGACGATCAGCTGGCTGTTGCGCGGGGTCAGGACTTGCAGTTTGGCGTTCGACACGATGTTCTCCAATTAAGGTGATTCAATGATTTTGAGTTTTATCCGGTAGCGCCTGGCTTGCTTCGTTGCCTTGTTGCGCTGCCCATGTGCAGAACTATAACCAGCGTCAGACCGCGGAAAGTGGCCCATCACTGTCATAGTTAGTCAAAATAATTGAATGTTTTTCGGTCCGGCGGAAGGAGTCCGCTCAGCTAAGCGGCCGGCTAAATCCGCGGCGCGCTCAAGCTGCTGCGTGTGCATCCGGCCAAGCGCATCGAAGTGTTGCTGCCAGATCCTTCCCCGGAGGTGCCAGGACGCCCTGGCCCCCGAACACATATGCCTCACCAGGCATTTATCATTATTTATTTGCGAAGGATAAATTATCCAGATAGGATAAATGGTGATAATCGCACCAGGAAGACACATGTCCAAGCCGTCCGCCGCCTCCGAACGCTACACGTTTCGCCGACCCGCGTTGGCGGCAAGCTTCTGCGCTGCCTTGGCCGGGGAGGGAGTCCAGGATGCCCGCTCGGGCCTGTTCCTCGCGGCGCCGCGTCGGGTAGGGAAGTCCACCTTCCTGCGCGAGGACCTTACGCCGGCCGCCGAGCAGCGCGACTGGGTCACCGTGTACGTCGACTTGTGGTCGAACAAGGCGCATGACCCGGGCGAGCTGATCGCCGACGCCATCAAGCACAAAATTGCCGATCACACCGGTGTCGTGAGCAAAGCCGCAAAGGCTGTCGGCCTCACCAAGGTCACCGTCATGGGCACCCTTGGGTTAGACCTCACCGCCACGGGACTACCAGCGGGCGTCACGCTCACGCAGACCCTTGAGGCGCTGCGCAAGGCCGCCAGGAAACCCGTTCTCTTGATCGTTGATGAAGCGCAGCATGCTCTGACCACGGAGAAGGGCGTCGAGGCAATGTTCGGCCTGAAGGCGGCGCGCGACTCGATGAACGTTTCGGGCAAGGCCCCGGACCTCATGCTGGTCTTCACCGGCTCAAGCCGGGACAAACTCGCGCACCTGGTCATGAATTMGCGCATGCCGTTCTACGGTTCCCAGGTGACGCCGTTCCCGCTGCTCGATAGAAACTTTACCGACGAATTCACCAAGAGCGTAAATAGGGCGCTCGCCGCGGGCAATCAGTTTGAGCCGGAGGCCGTCTACGAAGCCTTCGTGATGGTCGGGCATCGCCCGGAGATGCTGCGCCACCTGATTGGCACGATCGCACTGGCGAACGAATCGCCAAACCTCAGTGCCCGGCTCAAGGATGACGCGACGCTCGTCCAGGAACGCTTGTGGCATGACGTCGAAAGCGACTTCACATCACTGTCGCCACTTCAGCAGGCGGTAGTGCGTGTCATGGCTGACAAGGATGGTCAATTCTCTCCCTTCGGAGAGAGCGCCATTTCCGCGTACAAGGCCCTTGTGCCGGATCATGTGAGCGTCAGCGCTGCGACGGTTCAAAATGCAATTGACGCCCTTCGTGAGCGTGAGATCGTATGGAAAGAGTCGCGGGGCTCGTACGAGATCGAAGATCAAGCGTGGCTGAGTTGGCTCCGCGCCAAAGGCCTGACGTCCTGAAGAACGCGGTAACGCGGTGCGCCAGGCGATGCGCCAGGCGAGGGGTCACCGAAGGGTAGTGCATGGCGCGCCGCCCGGTGTACCGGTCCCCAAATCGCGTATGCTTCGCCCTGCCTTACACGGGCGCAGGTAGGTCTTGCGCCCGTGGTTTCCCAATGCATTGCCCCTGCGGTGGGATTGCCGAATCTCCACCTGCCACGGCTAGCCGTGCAGGGTGCAATGCCAGCTTGAACAGGCATACTCACATGACTGCATTTCCTACAGTATCACGACCGGTCACCGGCCACGGTCAATCCTGTATCTCCACGGCTGACCAATGCTGAACCTGGACCTGCGCTCCATGTCGGCGATGACGGGGATGATCAATATCGCCCTGTGCATCATCCTGCTGGCCTTTCGCCGCGCCTATCCTGCCTCCATCAAAGGCTTGTTGCCTTGGGCGCTCGCACCGCTGCTTTGCGCGCTTTCCGCCGCCTTCTATGCGATGGACGGGCAGTGGCCGGCCGTGCTCGTCGCGTTTGGCGGTAACGCGCTGCTGCTTTCGGGCTGCGCATTGTTCTACTTCGGCAGCCAGCGCTTCTACGGGGTGCCCTGCACCTGGAAATACTGGCTCGGCGTGGGCATTGGCTGCCTGGCCGGCATCGCCTGGTTCCTGCTGGTCTATCCCGACTACCGGATTCGCGTGTTGCTGCTTACCACGGTGCTGGCCGCAATATGCCTGACTCATGCGCGGATGACCTGGCAGCACGGCCGGGGTTTTGCGCCGCGCTTCATGGCAGTTGTCCTCGCTTTCCAGGGGCTGGTCCTGCTGGTGCGGGCAGCGACGACGCTTTTGCAGGATACCGTCAATACTCCGCGGTTTTCCCCTTCGGCTATTCAGACCACGTACATTGCAGCGTATTGTTTCGCGTCGCTGTTCGTCTGCCTTGGCCTGCTGCTGACCGTGAGCGAGCGGTTGCGCGCGGAGTTCGAGTACCTGGCGCAACGCGATGACCTGACAGGGGTATTGAACCGCCGGGCTGTGCTGCACGCAGGGAGTCGCGAACTGAATAACCAGCGCGGCAGCGGCCAGCCACTGTCGTTGCTGCTGATGGATATCGACCACTTCAAGCGCATMAATGACCAGCACRGACACCTKGTGGGTGACCGCGTGCTGGCTCATTTCGCACAAACCGTGGGGCGGGCGCTGCGCTACACGGACTATCTCGGCCGTTTTGGCGGCGAAGAGTTTGTCGTGCTGCTGCCGCGTACCGGCATGGAGGCCGCGCTTGCAATGGCCGAGCGCGTGCGGCAGGCAGTGGAGCAGCAATCGGCCATCGCAGGGCAGCCCGGCTGCACGGCAAGCCTGGGGTTGGCCAGCATCGAGGCCGGGGAAGCGACCCTTGACGAATTGCTGGCGCGAGCCGATTCGGCGCTATATCGCGCCAAGGCCGATGGGCGCAACCGTGTTGAGGCAGGCTGAGCCGGGGCTTCCGCATTCAACGGGCGCCGGTCACTTGCCGGCGGTTGCCGCGATAACGAGGAAAATCCTGGATGGCCGCGCCAACATGATTTGCGGCTCGCTACATGATTTAACATAAGACTAATTATGCGAACATTGGATGTAKCGGCAAAGTTGTAATGTCCGGTTCTAGCAAAGTTCAAATGTCCGCCTGAGGGCCTGTCCATGGTATTCAGCCTGCCCGGTTGAATGCAATGGAGACGCCCGAGGATGGCTAGACCCGAGGTCATTAC
>NZ_JBFTLQ010000181.1:0-3412 GCF_056396525.1 Cupriavidus sp. 05T41 | reverse complement strand
GCGCCGACCCGCGCCGAGCGCCTGCCAACCTTGCCGTCCACCGGTGCATGGATTTCCGTATAGGACAGATTGAGATTCGCCAATTCCTGAGCMGCCTCGGCGCGCATCAACGTGCTGGCCGCCTTGTCGCGTTGCGTGCGCAGCACGTCGAGGTTCTGCTCAGTCGTGCTCAACGCGGCGCGGTCATGGGACTGCCGCGCAAGTTGCTCGGCGAGCGCGCTCGAAGCGTGTTGTTGTTCCTGCGTGGTTCCCGCTCCTGCTTCGGAGAGATTCTGGTAGCGCGAGGCGTTCGCTCGCGCAAACTCGACCGACGCTTCGTCGGAGCGAAGCGTGGCGCGCGCCTGCTCGACGAGCGAGGGGTGCCGCGCAATCTCGGCGTCGTAGTTTGCTATGGATGCCTTGGCTGCCGCCACGTCCGCCTGCGCACTCGACAATGCGGCCCGGAAATCGCGGTCATCGATACGCACCATCAATTGCCCGGCCTTGACCCACTGATTGTCGTTGACCAGTACCTCTGAAACCTGGCCGGCGATACGCGGCGCCACGAGCGTGAAGTCGGCCGACACGTAGGCATCGTTTGTGGATTCGGTATCCGAGTTGCCAGCAAGCCTTGTGCAAGCCCATGCAACGATGCCGACCGCGACGACAAGCACGGCAATGCGAACGGTTCTGAGGCGGGATCGGGTGGCGGCTGACATGGAAATCTCCCTTAGTGGGAAGAGGGCGGAGTAGCGCCCATGTTCAAATCATGGGTCATTGCCAGCGCAGTGACCTGTTCATTGCGTATTGCAGATAGCGACGCGAGCAAGGTCCCAATCAGGCCCACAGAGAGACGATGTGATAGCGTGGCCTGTGCGGGCGTTGGCTGCGCGGCTCCGGTTGTCAAAGGGTTGGTGGTGGTCATAGGGGTTCGCTAGCTACGCGTGTTCAGTAGGTGATTGCATCTGCGAATCGCCGTCAAGGGCCATGTGCTCGCCGAACCCCGAATGCCGATATCGGGCTGCGACTGCCTTACGCCMGAGGCTGTACTTCCTCAAAGTATTGCGGTGCTTCCCGGCGATCAAACATCCCGTACGCCCGGACGATGCGGATGTGCCGCAGGCGCACGCCCTCTGGCAGTTTTGCGTCGCGTTCGAATACTTCTGCGGTTGCCTGGTCGTGCCACGTCGCCACCACGATCACGTCTCCCGGCGTCATCAGCGCGTCGAACACATCCCAGGCGACGAGGCCCGACGCGCCCGCTTCAAGTCCAAGCGACTTCGCGACCGATTCCGCGCCGGCCTGCCTGACCCAGTCCGGCGCGCGCGTCGCATCGAGCAKCGTCACCGCCGTGCCGGCGCCTGTCTCAGTGACATCCAGGCGCTGTTCGAGCAAGACTTGCCCGGCGGGCACGTGGGTATCCCTGACGGTCTGGCCAATGCGCAAGCGATAGTCGGCAAATACCCGATCGCGCGCCGCCTGCTGGACCTTGTGGTGTTTCGTCGTGGTACGCCAGCGCACCAGCGACTTCTCGTCGCGCCAGCTCGACAGCGAGAGGAGCCACCCCTCGCGCGTCAGGCTTGCATAGCGGGTGTTGTCGATAAACCCATCGATCTTCTCGAGTTCAGGTCGCAGCATCTGCGCCATGCCGAGATAGGCATCGAATTGTTCGGGTATCGGGTTGACTTCAAGCATTGCAGAAAACATGAGGTACTCCTTCTTTCCGTTGACCACACGACGTTATGTGGAAAATGCGCGAAACTGGCGATGACGACGGGTTGATTTCCGTGTCGCAGTCAAGCAGTTGGTGCATTCACTGTATGGCACGGAGAGTGTTTCTTAAAGGCTGGGAGGATCAGGTATTCGGCCAACAAGTGCGTGAATTTTGCCAAGTAACTTGTGGACTCCATGGAAATCGCAACCACCTGGAATAGTCCATTTCGGTTTGACCAATAAAGCCGATTTGCACGGGCGGGAACGATCACGAAGACCCGCTCCGCGCCGTCGCGKAAGCGATTGGTGCTGGCCATTTCTGATCTRTTTTGAGYCAATCGGAATGGGCAACTTGCGCGAGCTKGCTGTCCTTTKCGGTCATCCTCGATCGAGGCAGCGTGACTGGCGCGCGGCGCCCGGTTCGCTCGAAAGCTGAAGCTCAGGCGGCGAAGCGCAAGGGGTGCCCAACGCGCAATGCGACAGGCACGATCGGAGGCGCGGCGGTGCCGGTGATACGACGTGGCCCAAATTCCGCATCGATTGGCCAGACACGGCGCACCTGCGTGTTCGTGCCGCCATATGGACTGACTAGACTTGATTTCGGGACTGCGGCTGGGAACCTGACCCGGGTGCACCTGGAAACGCATCAGCCCTGGTTGCGGCTTGGGGTAGCCGGGATGGGGCTGCCGCCGCCTCGCCAATTGTMGCGGTCGAATTAGGGACCGGACCCCAAGCAAGGACGGATTCATCACGTTGATTCAGGATCGTCAAACCTCTCTGGCACCCGGTTACCACGCCGCATACGCGGCGAGGCGGGCTGCGCTTGTTTCGAGGGCATTCGGGGAGTAACGGAGCATGCGTGTTGCGATGATGTTGTACGCCGGATTCCAGTTACTCGATGTGACTGGCCCGATGGATGTGTTTCACGAGGCGAACTGCCTGTGCGGCGGAACGTTCTATGAACAGCATCTCGTCGGGCCGTCGCCCGGGTCTGTCGCATGCTCGAACGGGGTGGCGGTGGGCACKACGGAGTGCGTGTCGGATGTGCGTGCTCCGTTCGACATTATCGTGGTGCCCGGGTCCCCGCTCATCGGCCTGAGGCATGGGCAACGGGAAGTGGTGGATTGGCTCAGCGATGCCGGGCGTAGGGCGGGAAGGCTCGCATCCGTATGCAACGGCGCCTTCTTGCTCGCGCGTGCCGGTCTTGCCGACCACCGCTGGTTGACCACGCATTGGCGCGACGCGCAACGGCTCGCAACCGAGCATCCCCTGGTACACGTCATGACCAATCTAAGCTGCCTGAAGGACCGTAACCTGTATTCGTCGGGCGGCGTGAGCGCCGGTGTCCATCTGGCCCTGGCGCTGGTCAGGGAGGATCTTGGCGAAGACGTCGCCCGAACCATCGCCACGGCGCTGTTGACGCCGCGCCGTTGAGGCACGGAGCAAGCCCATCCGGTGCCGCATTCCCTCCCGCGCGGATGCGACGGCGATGGCCCGGATGGCGAGGTCATGGTCATCGTGGCCCAGATACGGMCCTTTTTGGCCGGTAGATGATCTTCTTGGCTGAGCGCGCGGCTCCGATCGTTGGCAGAATGGTTGCCACGATCCTCACAATTCTTCCAGAAGCACATCAAGAAAGTGCTGGGTGGACTGGGCCAGGGCGGAGAACCCGTCGAAGCCATCGTCCATGAGCTGGTKCCGAACATACGCTGTTCTCGAG
>NZ_JBFTLQ010000180.1:0-3428 GCF_056396525.1 Cupriavidus sp. 05T41 | reverse complement strand
GCGGACAGCGGTGGCGGGGCGGCGCCGGTGCGGGCGGCGCAGGCAAGTACCGCCGCTGTCTTGCCATCGTGGCGCGACGGCGCCGCGCGGCAGGCCATCCTCGCCTTCGTGGCCGATGTCACGCGCGCCGGCGCGCCCACCTTCGTGCCGCCGGCGGAGCGCGTCGCGGTGTTCGACAACGACGGCACGCTGTGGAGCGAGCAGCCGCTGTACTTCCAGTTCCTGTTCCTGCTCGACCAGGTCAAGGCCGCCGCGCCGAGCCATCC
This sequence comes from Cupriavidus sp. 05T41, assembly GCF_056396525.1. Lineage (NCBI taxonomy): Bacteria > Pseudomonadati > Pseudomonadota > Betaproteobacteria > Burkholderiales > Burkholderiaceae > Cupriavidus > Cupriavidus sp. 05T41. Next base: position 3,162 of record NZ_JBFTLQ010000180.1, on the reverse strand, counting down.
GGAGTGGAAGAACAATGCCGCCCTCAAGGCCCTGATGGCCAACGACATGGCCGCGCTGCACGCCCAGGAGAAACAGCTGCTGCCACTGGTCATGGCGGCCAATAGCGGCATGACGGTGGACGAGTACGACAAGGCGATCCGCGCATGGCTGGACAAGTCGCGCCATCCCAGGCTCAACCGCCCGTTCACCGAACTGGTCTACCAGCCKCAGCTGGAGCTGCTGGCCTACCTGCGCGCCAACGGCTTCAAGACCTACATCGTCTCCGGCGGCACCATCGAGTTCATGCGGCCGTGGTCGGAGCAGGTCTATGGCATCCCGCCCKAGCAGGTGATCGGCTCCACCGCATCGATCAAGTACGAAGTGCGCAACGGCCAGCCGGTGCTGGTGCGCGAGCCCAAGCTGGCCTTCGTCGACGACGGGCCGGGCAAGCCGGTCGGCATCTACCTGCGCATCGGCCGCAGGCCCATCCTGGCGGTGGGCAACTCTGACGGCGACCTGCAGATGCTGGAATACACCACCGGCGGCGCCGGCCGGCGCCTGGCGCTGCTGGTGCATCACGACGATGCCGAGCGCGAGTTCGCCTATGACCGCCAGTCGGCGGTKGGCAAGCTCGACAAGGCCTGGGACGCGGCCACCGCGCGCGGCTGGACCGTGATCAGCATGAAGCAGGACTGGCAGCAGATCTACCCGCCACCCAAGTAGCACCGCGCGGCGCAGTCGCGCTCAGCAATCCCTTTGTTGCACATGTCCGTTCGTGCCGAACGCGGACGGACTCGTCTTGATTTCGTCGGGAGCCTTGCCATGAACTTTTCGTTGGGGAAATTGCATCGGAGCCGCGGGACGGCGCTGGCGCTGGCCGGCATCGGCGGCCTGGCCGCCGCGGCGACCGCCGTCTTCTTCCTGTCCGCGCCGCCTGACGCGCAAGCGCAGGGCGCGGCCAAGCCCGCGCCGGCGCCAGCCGCCACCGCCGCCAAGCCGCCACCCGCTCCGGCACAGGGTACGGGCAAGAAGCCCAATATCCTGGTGATCTTCGGCGACGATATCGGGCAGACCAATATCAGTGCCTACAGCTTGGGCGTGGTGGGCTACAAGACGCCCAATATCGACCGCATCGCCCGCGAGGGCATGATATTTACCGACTACTACGCAGAGAACAGCTGCACGGCCGGGCGCTCGTCGTTCATCACCGGACAGACGCCGTTGCGTACCGGGCTCTCGAAGGTCGGCGCGCCGGGCGCGCCGGTGGGCCTGCAGAAGGGCGACATCACCATTGCCGAAGCGCTCAAGCCATTGGGTTATGCCACCGGCCAGTTCGGCAAGAACCACCTKGGCGACAAGGATGAATACCTGCCCACCAAGCACGGTTTCGACGAGTTCTTCGGCAACCTGTACCATCTCAACGCCGAGGAAGAACCCCAGCGCGACTACTGGCCCAAGGACAAGAACGACCCGTTCGTGAAGAACTTCTCGCCGCGCGGCGTGATCCACAGCACCGCCGACGGCAAGGTGGAAGACACCGGCCCGCTGACCACCAAGCGCATGGAGACCGTCGACGACGAGACCACGGCCGCCGCGCAGAACTTCATCACCAAGCAGGCCCAGGCCAACAAGCCGTTCTTCGTGTGGATGAACACTACGCGCATGCACGTCTACACGCACGTGCGCCCGTCGATGCGCGKGCAGAGCGGCATGCCCGGCAACGAGTACGCGGATGGCATGATCGAGCACGACGGCGACGTAGGCAAGCTGCTCAAGACGCTGGACGACCTGAAGATCGCCGACAACACCATCGTCATCTACACCACCGATAACGGCCCCAACCAGTTCTCCTGGCCGGACGCCGCCACCACGCCGTTCCGCAGCGAGAAGGACACCAACTGGGAAGGCGCGTTCCGGGTGCCGGCCATGGTCCGATGGCCGGGCAAGATCAAGCCTGGCACCGTGACCAGCGAGATGTTCTCGGGGCTGGACTGGTTCCCCACGCTGCTGGCGGCGGCCGGCGACGCCGGTGTCAAGGACAAGCTGCTCAAGGGGGCCGGCTTCGGCGGCAAGAACTTCAAGGTCCACCTGGACGGCTATAACCAGTTGCCGCTGCTGACCGGGCAATCCCCGAAAAGCGCGCGCGACGAGTTCTACTACTTCAACGACGACGGCGAACTGGTGGCGATGCGCTTCGGCGACTGGAAGGCGGTCTTCTGCGAGCAGACCTCGCCCGGGGGATTCGCCGTGTGGCGGAATCCGTTCACCTGCCTGCGTGTCCCGAAGATGTTCAATCTGCGCATGGATCCCTACGAGCGGGCCGACATCGTGTCCGACCAGTACGATGACTGGCTGGCCAAGAACGCGTACCTGACCGAAATCGCGACCATGAAGGCCACCATGTTCCTGCAGACCTTCGTCGACTATCCGCCCAGCCAGCGGCCGGCGAGCTTCAGCATCGACCAGGTGCGCAAGCAGGTGGACAGGAAGATCGACGAGGCCTTCAAGAAGCGAGGGCAGCAGTAGCGGGGGGCGAAGGCCCGATGCACTAGCCTCGACCGGCAGCCGGGCGGGCCGCAATCATTGCGGCCCGCCCGGCCGCGTTTTCCAGGGTGGCAAGCAATGCTGGATTCCCACGTGGCGCGGATCGACAAAAAGCCTGGCAGACGGGGCGGGACGGCGCGCCGCCCGGCCGTGGCCAGGCCGGACCTGGCGCCCCCGCGAGACATGGCGACGCTKGGGTGGGCCTGGCCGGCGCTGCTGTTGCTGGCCTCGGGCGCGGCCGGGCTGGTGTTCCAGGTGCTGTGGATCAAGCAGCTCACCCTGGTGGTGGGCGTGGAGGTGCACGCGGTCACCATCGCGGTCAGCGCCTTCTTCKGCGGACTGGCCCTCGGCGGCTGGCTGTTCGGGCGCGCGGCGGACCGCAGCGCCTGTCCCTTGCGGCTGTACGCGCGGCTTGAACTGGCCGTGCTGGTGCTGGCGCTGGCCTGCACCGTGGGCTTGTCCATGGCGGCGATGCCGTTTGCCTGGCTGCAKGACCGCGCCKGCGTGCTGGCGTGGGCCTTGCCGATCCTGCTGGCGGGCCTGCCGGCGGTAGCGATGGGCGGGACGCTGCCGGTGCTGATGCGCGCGCTCGCGCCGGCGCCGGACGGCGTGGGCCGCAGTGGCGGGCGCCTGTACGC
>NZ_JBFTLQ010000179.1:0-3530 GCF_056396525.1 Cupriavidus sp. 05T41 | reverse complement strand
GCGGCCACGATGCGCTCGTGCGGACGGCGGCGGCGCGCGCGCAGCGTGAAGGCGTCCGGCTTGAGCGTGAGCGTTTCCTTGATGCGGAACTGGTAGTCGTGCGGATCGCTGAACTGGAAGTTGCGCAGCATCAGCGCGAGCGCCAGCTTGGCCTCGGTCAGCGCGAACTGGCGCCCGATGCAGGCACGCTCGCCGTTGCCGAACGGCTTGTAGGCATGCGGATGGATGCGCGCCTCGTTCTCCGGCAGGAAGCGGTCGATATCGAAGCGATCGGGATCCTCCCATACCTTGGGGTCGCGATGCAGGCCGGTAAGCACCACCGACACGCGCCGGTTCTTCTGGATCAGGTAGCGTCCGCCCAGCACGGTGTCCTCGAACGGCGCCACCGAGAAGCCCGGCGCGGTGGGCCACAGCCGCAGCGTTTCCTTGAGCACGCGGTCGATCACCTGCAGGCGGGCCAGGTCGGCATAGACCGGCGGCGCGTCGCCGGGCAGCACGGCGTCCACTTCGGCATAGGCCTGCGCCAGCACGCCCGGGTTGCGCAGCAGCTCGTACAGTGCGAAGGTGAGCATGCCGCTGGTGGTCTCGTGCCCGGCGATCAGGAAGGTGATGACCTGGTTGCGGATATTCACGTCGTCCAGGCGTTCGCCGGTCTCGGGATCGCGCGCGTCGAGCATCAGGTTGAGCAGGTCGGGCGCGGGCGCCTGGCCCTGCGCGGCCGCCGCGCGGCGCTGCCTGACCACGTCGTCCACCAGCTCGCGCATGAAGCCGACATCGGCGGCGAACTTGCGGTGCGCCGCATGCATGAACTTGTCCTTGATGGCGAAGCGCGTGAGCTTGCCCATGGCCTCTTCGAGCGCGCCCACCATGGCGTCGATGAAGGGATGCAGCTTTTCGCTGGCGAAGGAATCGAAGTCGTAGCCGAAGCCCGACAGCGCGATGGTGTCCAGCGTGAGGCGGGTCATGTCGTCGGCCACGGCGATGTCGGCGCCGGGGCCTTGCCGGTCCCATTTGCCGACCAGGCGCTCGGCCACGCGCAGCATCACGTCGAAGTAGCCCTTCATGKCGCGCTGGCTGAAGGCCGGCATCAGGATGCGGTGCGCACGGCCCCAGTTCTCCTCGTCGTGGTCGGCGGTAAACAGGCCGTCGCCACCCACCTCGCGCAGGTAGGACAGCGGCGGGCCGATCAGCTTGCGGTAGCGCTGGCCGTCGGACAGCTCCGCCACCAGCTCTGCATCGGAGATGAAGGCCACGCGCCGCCCGGCGAAGTTCAGCTCGAAGATGCCGTCGAACTCGCGGCTGCGCGCTAGCAGGTGCTGCGCGACCATGCCGGGCGTGACCTGCAGGAGATTGCCGACCACCKGCCAGCCGGGCGCCTGCGGGATGGGCTCGAGCGCGCGCGTCACCGGCGCGGCAGCCGCGGCGGAACCGGTAGCGGCGGAGACGGAAGCCGGGTTGGAGACTGGCTRCATGTTCAGGTCACCGTTCGAAGTCGGCGCGCAAGGCGCCGGGGTTGTGCCGGGCGGCCCGCGGGCCGCGCGTGTCTCGTGTGTCTTCGTTCTTGGACGTAGACAAGCGTCTACTTTTGCAGCAAAGTAGACGAATGTATGCCGAGTGTCAATTCCAAACGGTTTTTCGCAACGGCCTCGTGCAACAGGATCACGCAACAGGATCGCGCAACAGGATCGCGCAACAGGCCGTGCCCGGCCCGCTCCGGATATGCTTGCGCTATCCCAGCCTCAATTTTTCAGACCGATACCATGGATGACGTTGCCGCCGGCAAACGCAAACTGATCGACGCCGCGCTGCGCCTTGCCGCCGCGCGGCGCAGCTTCGCCGGCCTCGGCCTGCGCGAGCTTGCGCGCGAAGCGGGCCTCAATCCCAACACCTTCTACCGCCATTTCGCCGATATGGAAGAACTGGCACTGACGGCCGTGGCCGAGGTCAGCAACGAGCTGCGCCCGATGCTGCGCGCGGTGCGCTGGGCCGCGGCGCGCGACAATCCCGGCGAGGTCGCCACGCGTTGCTGCGAGGCCTTCTTCGCCTACGCCGAGGCGCACCCCGACGCCTTTATCGTCGGCGTGTGCGGCAGCACCGGGCCGCAGCCGGCGCTGCGCCACGCGGTGCGCCAGCTGCTGGCCGACATCGCCGCCGAAACGGCGGAAGACATCKAGCGGCTGGCACTCTGCCCGGGGCTGCCGCGCACGGCCATCGACGACCTGATCGCCTACGTGGTGTCCTACCTGTTCCATCTGTCGACCGACTATCTCGAAGACAACGCGCAGGGGCGCCGCAAGCGCATCGAACAATCGCAGCAGCTGATCTGCTGGCTGCTGCATGGCGCCGCGGAGCAGCAGCGCGGGCCCGCGCATGTCCAGGCCGCCGCGCCCACTGCGGGCCGCAAGCGCAAGCCGCAGCAGGGGCGGCCGCACTGAGCGGGGCGCCAGGACAAGGCCGGGTAACGACAAGCAGTGGTGACCAGCGAGCGAGGAGCCGATGAGCCTGCAGAACCTGTTGCTGTCCTATGGATTGAGAAAGCGCCTGAAGCGCGGGCCACCGCCCGCGCAGATCGACGTGGCCGCCGCGCGGCGGGCGATGTCGCAGTTCGGGCACAATGCGCGCGTGCCTGCGGGCTGGCGCATCGAGCGCTCCGGGGACGCCGGCTTGCCTGGGGAATGGACGCGCCGCGAAGGCGCCGGTGCGCATGCTGATCTGCAGGCTGGCTCGCAGGCCGATGTGCCGACGCTGTTCTACCTGCATGGCGGCGGCTACTACTTCTGCACGCCGCAGACGCATCGCCCGCTGACGCTCGCACTGGCGCGCAAGACCGGCATGCAGGCGTTCTCGCTGGACTACCGGCTGGCGCCGGAGCATCCGTTCCCCGCCGCGCTGGACGATGCGCTCGCTGCCTATGCGGCGCTGCTGGCGCGCGGCATMGCGCCGGGGCAGATCGTCATCGCCGGCGATTCGGCCGGCGGCGGGCTGGCGCTGGCGACGCTGCTCGCGCTACAGGCGCGCGGCCTGCCACTGCCCGCCGGGGCGCTGCTGTTCTCGCCGTGGACCGACCTCGCCGCCACCGGCGAAACACTGCGCAGCAACGACCGCCACGACGTGATGTTCCATGGCGAATCGATCGCACGCGCCGCCCGTCTCTATCTCGGCAAGACCGCCGCCACCGAGCCGCTGGCATCGCCGCTGTACGCGGATGCCGCCGCGCTGGCCACGCTGCCGCCGCTMTATGTGCAGGCCAGCGACAAGGAAGTGCTGCTCGACGATTCGCGCCGGCTGGTCGAGCGCTGCCTGGCCGCCGGCGGCCAGGCGGAGTTGCACATCTGGCGCGGCTTGCCGCACGTCTGGCAGCTCTATCACCCCTTCCTGCCCGAGGCGCGCCGCGCGCTGGGCGATGCGGCGGCCTTCGCCAGCCGCGTCACCCGGAACTGAGCGCGCCGGCGCGCTCACGCCAGCCGCGCATAGCCGGCGGCTGCCGCGGCGCGCGCCATGCGCGCCACCGGCGCGTAGTGCGCCAGCGC
>NZ_JBFTLQ010000178.1:0-3592 GCF_056396525.1 Cupriavidus sp. 05T41 | reverse complement strand
CGCACGCGGGCCGTCGCCGAATTCGCTGTCGCGCACGCGCCGGCCATTCAGCAKCAGTGCGACCAGAAGGGTGTCACCCGCCAGGGCGGTGGCACTGCGGCCATCGATGCGCAGGGTGATGGCGGGGCGGTCGGATTCTGCCAGCCGCATGAATCGCGCGGGCAGTGGGGGAGCGTTGTCGGGCATGGGCGGCGGCTCGGCGTTGGTTTGGAAACAATGGGCTGACTGCTGCAATCTCAGCTCGCAAGCGCGGCACGCACCTCGGGGAAGGCGAGCACGTCGTCAAGCGTMTGCTTCACGCGCGCGAACATCAGCTCGAATTCGTCTTCGGTGTACGTCAGCGCTGGGGCAAAGCCGAGGATATTGTCGCCAAAGGCGCGGAACACGATGCCGTTGCCGTAGGCGGTCGCGGCAATGCGGTCGGACAGCCCCAGCGATGCGTCGAAGCCGCGCTTGCTGGCCTTGTCGCTGACAAGTTCCAGCGCGCCCAGCAGTCCGCGATGGCGCGAGTCGCCCACCAGCGGATGACTGCGTAGCGCATCCAGTCCGGCTGCGAAGGTTGCCGCGCCACGCTGCCCATTGGCCAGGATGCCCCCTTCCTCATACAGCCGCAGGACTTCCAGCGCCACTGCCGCACTGACCGGGTGGGCCGAATACGTGGCGCCGTGGCCGATGGGCGCTGCGCCGGGTGCGCCGTCGGCGATGCCGGCATAGACCTGGTCGGAGATCAGCGTCGCGCCCATCGGGACGTAGCCGGCGGTGAGGCCCTTGGCCAGCGTCATGATGTCCGGGGTGACGTCTTCGGCCTCGCAGGCAAACATGGGGCCGGTGCGGCCGAACCCGGTGATGACCTCGTCGACCACGAAGAGGATGTCCAGCTCGCGSGCGGCGTCGCGCATGGCCCTGAGCCAGCCMTTGGGCGGCACGATCACGCMGCCCGAGCCCTGGATCGGTTCGCAGAAGAACGCGGCCACATTGTCCGCGCCCAGTTCGGCGATTTTCGCKCGCAGTGCCGCCACCGAGGCGTCGATGATGCCTTGCGCATCGGTGGGATCGGCGGCGCGGTAGGGATTAGGCGAGGGGATGTAGTGCTGCGTCGGCAGCGGCAGGTCAAAGCCGCGGTGGAACGCAGGCAGGGCGGTGAGGCCGGYGCCCGTCGACGAGGAGCCGTGGTAGCCGCGCTCCAGCGAGATGAAGTGCTTCTTCGACGGGCGCCCGGTGGCGTTGAAGTACTGCGTGATGAAACGCACGGCCGTATCGACCGCCTCGGAGCCGCCCAGAGTGAGATATACGTGGTTCAGCGAGCGGGGCGTGATCTGCACCAGCTTGTCGGCGAGGCGGATCGCCGGCTCACTGCTGAAATGGAAGTAGCCGGTAGCGTAGGGCAGGCGGCGCATTTGCTCGGCGGCGGCCTGCACCACGCTTTCCTGGCCGTAGCCCACGTTGACGCACCACAGCCCTGCGAAGGCGTCGAGCACTTCGTGGCCGTTGGCGTCGGTCAGCCACGCGCCGCGGCCCGAAGACAGCACCGTGGGGCCGCGCTGCTCGTGCACGCGCCAGGGCGACACAGGGTGGATAAGGTGCGCGCGATCGGCGGCTTCAAGCGCGGCGAGCTGGGGCAGGTCAGTGAGTTGGGTCATGGCAGGGTCCGTTCGCGTCAATTCGTGTGCGCAGCACAACAGGCTGGCCTTTGCCTCAAGGTTACGGCAGGCGGCACATGGCGTGATGCTGCATTGAGGGGGCTGAACGAAGCAGGCTGCTGTTATGCGGGCCGTGGCAGCAGATTGTTTGGTAGTGCGCTTCCAGCAACCTGGCGGGTCTTTAGCCCATGGCCTGGGTCACGAGTGCGAACGGCGCCGGCGCCCCTGGAGGCGTGGCGATTGGTGCGCCGCGCACCATGGTCGTGGGCGCGTCCACGCGCGGCAGGCCAATGCTGTCCAGCCATTCACCCAGCCCGCTGGCGCAGTCGATGTCGATACGCGTGAAGTTGCCCGCATTCAGGCCGGTCAGGTATGCGACCAGCGCCTTGGCGCCATTGGCGCCGGGCGCTACTACCGGGCCGATKGCATGGCCGCGCCCGAAGCGGCGCAGCATGGCGAAGCCGCGCGCTTCGCCTTCTAAGTCCAGCACCACGCAGGCCTCGGCGCTKGCCAGCAGGTCGTTGACCAATGCCTTGCGGGGCATGCCGCGCGCCTGCGCGTCGAGCCGGTGCAGCGCACCGGCCTCGTTGTGGCCCGCGGGGCGCAGGCGCCAGCCGTCGGGCAGGGCGATCAACGGGGCAGGCTGGGCCGTGCCCTGGTGCTGGCAAACCTCGCCGGTGCGCGCGAAGCCCAGGCGCTCGTACAGGCCGCGGCCATCGGCCGTGGCGTGCAGCAGCACGGTGCATTCGTCCAGGCCTTCGAGCAGCGCGCGCATCAGCCGGTAGCCGATGCGCCGGCCCTGGCACGCCGGCGTGACGATCACCATGCCGATGGTGGCGTGGTGCTTGCCCCAGCGCCAGCGCAGGGCAGTGGCGACGAACTGGCCATCGAGTTCGGCTACGATGCCCTCGGCGTGCGCGAACATCTGCTCCCAGTCGGTCAGGCGATGGGGCCAGCGCTGTTCCTGCGACAGGGCGTGGGCGCGCGTCAGGTCGTCGGCAGTCATCGGGCGCAGCACCACGCCGTCGTCAGCAATGGTGTCCTGGGCATGYGGAAGCGGGGCAAACATGGGCGTTGTCCTCGGGAAGAAAGGTTGGCACCGGCATTTATCTTGAACGACATCGTTCGGTCGAGCCAGAACGAGTTGGGGTTTATCCGTAACTTGCAAGATTCGTCTGCCGGAGGTGCCGGATTTGCAATTCAATGCGGTAGCGCAGGCTGTAACAKGGACAAATGCTGAGCCTTCTTGACTAGCATGAATGACCTGCAGTCATTCGCGGTGCGTCGTGACAAGTCCGCACCCGCCGGCCTTTCCAGACCAACCAGGAGCACTACGATGAGCGAAAGCCGTAAAGAGTTCGAGAACCTTGTCGGCCCCGGCGAAAGCCTTCGTGTGATGGATTTGCTCAAGCGCGGGGCGACGCGGCGTKACGTCCTGGCGATGCTGCTGGCGGGCGGCATGCAGGCCACGCTGGCTGGCAGCCTGGCCKGCGTGGCGGTCAAGGCCCATGCACAGACGCCCAAGCGGGGTGGCCGCATCCGCGTGGCAGCCGCCACGGCGGCCGCGTCCGATACGCTGGATCCGTCCAAACAGTCGAACCAGAACGACTACGTGCGCTGCAACATGGTCTACAACGGCCTGACCTCGCTCGATGGCAGCCTGACGCCGCGGCCGGCGCTGGCCGAGTCGTTCAACACGACCGATGCCAAGACCTGGGTCTTCACGCTGCGCAAGGGCGTGGCCTTCCACGACGGCAAGGCGTTGTCCCCGGCCGACGTGGTGTATTCGATCATGCGCCACAGGGACCCCGCCACCGCTTCCAAGGCCAAGGTGCTGGCCGAGCAGATCGAGAGCGTGAAAGCCACCGGCCCGAACGAGGTCACGGTGGTGCTCACCAGCCCCAATGCCGACCTGCCGGTGATCCTGGGCACCTTCCACTTCCTCATCGTCA
>NZ_JBFTLQ010000177.1:0-3837 GCF_056396525.1 Cupriavidus sp. 05T41 | reverse complement strand
CCATGGACTGGATGGAGCAGGAGCAGGAGCGTGGCATCACCATCACCTCGGCTGCGACCACCKCCTTMTGGAAGGGCATGGCCGGCAACTATCCCGAGCACCGCATCAACATCATCGACACCCCGGGCCACGTGGACTTCACCATCGAGGTGGAACGCTCCATGCGCGTGCTCGACGGCGCGTGCATGGTCTACGACGCGGTAGGCGGCGTGCAGCCGCAGTCGGAGACCGTCTGGCGCCAGGCCAACAAATACAAGGTGCCGCGCATCGCCTTCGTCAACAAGATGGACCGCGTCGGTGCGGATTTCTTCCGCGTGCGCGCGCAGATCGGCGAGCGCCTCAAGGGCAACCCGGTGCCGGTGCAGATTCCGATCGGCGCCGAGGACGGTTTCCAGGGCGTGATCGACCTGGTCAAGATGAAGGCCACGGTATGGGACGACACCAGCCAGGGCCTGCACTTCGAGTATCGCGACGTCCCCCCCGAGCTGCTGGCGCTGGCGACMGAATGGCGCGAGAAAATGGTGGAGGCCGCAGCCGAAGCCAGTGACGAACTGCTTCACAAGTACCTGGGCGGCGAGGCGCTGAGCGAGGAAGAGATCAAGGCGGCCCTGCGCAAGCGCACCGTCGCCAACGAGATCGTGCMGATGCTATGCGGCAGCGCGTTCAAGAACAAGGGCGTGCAGACGCTGCTCGATGCCGTCATCGACTACCTGCCGTCGCCGGTGGATGTGCCCGCCATCCTGGGCCATACCGTGGACGACAAGGAGGYGGAGCGCCATCCCAGCGACGACGAGCCGTTCTCCGCGCTGGCCTTCAAGATCATGACCGATCCCTTCGTCGGGCAGCTGATCTTCTTCCGCGTCTATTCCGGCGTGGTGAATTCCGGCGACACCGTGTACAACMCGGTCAAGGACAAGAAGGAGCGGCTCGGGCGCATCCTGCAGATGCACGCCAATGTGCGCAGCGAGATCAAGGAGGTGCGCGCCGGCGACATCGCCGCCGCGGTCGGCCTCAAGGAGGCGACCACCGGGGACACGCTGTGCGATCCGACCAACGTGATCATCCTCGAGCGCATGAGTTTCCCGGAGCCGGTGATCTCGCAGGCCGTCGAGCCCAAGACCAAGGCCGACCAGGAAAAGATGGGCCTGGCCCTGAACCGCCTGGCGCAGGAAGATCCGTCGTTCCGCGTGCATACGGACGAGGAATCGGGCCAGACCATCATCTCCGGCATGGGCGAGCTGCACCTGGAAATCCTGGTCGACCGCATGCGGCGCGAGTTCAATGTGGAGGCCTCCGTCGGCAAGCCGCAGGTGGCGTACCGCGAGACCATCAAGCAGGGCGCGAAGGATGTCGAGGGCAAGTTCGTCAAGCAGTCCGGCGGGCGCGGCCAGTATGGCCATGTGGTGATCGACCTGGATCCGCAGCCGGCCGGCAAGGGCTATGAATTCGTCGATGCGATCAAGGGTGGCGTGGTGCCGCGCGAATTCATTCCTGCCGTGGACAAGGGCATCCGCGAGACACTGGAAACCGGCGTGCTGGCCGGCTACCCGGTGGTGGACGTCAAGGCCACGCTGGTGTTCGGCTCCTACCACGATGTCGACTCGAACGAAAACGCGTTCCGCATGGCCGGCTCGATGGCGTTCAAGGAGGGGATGCGCCGTGCCAAGCCGATCCTGCTCGAGCCGATGATGGCGGTGGAAGTGGAGACGCCCGAGGAATTCACMGGCAACGTGATGGGTGACCTGTCATCGCGCCGCGGCATCGTGCACGGCATGGAGGACATCGCGGGCGGCGGTGGCAAGCTGGTGCGCGCCGAAGTGCCACTGGCCACGATGTTCGGCTACTCGACCTCGCTGCGCTCGCTGACCCAGGGGCGTGCCACCTACACGATGGAATTCAAGCATTACACGGAAGCACCGGCAAATGTGGCGGAGGCCGTCATCAATAGCCGGCAGACGCGCTAGCGTGCCCTGAGCGGCAGGGCGAGGGCATCGCGCGGCTTGCGTGCCGCGCGGCGCCGCATTGACTCGAAAGGAGAGTGCGATGGCCGAGCAGCTATATCCCCACTTGCCCGCCGATGAACAGCACGAGGTCCAGGTCTTGTGCGAGCGGCTGGGCTTCGTGCCCAACGATTTCGAGATCCAGCAGGAACCGGTCGTCGCCGGCGATCCGCGCCGGCTCAGCGTGAGGCGGCTCTCCAACAGTGCGCAAAGCGCCTATGAGGCAGCCCCCGGGCTGGAGTGGATAGAGGAACTGGAGAGCGATCTGGAATGTGGGCTGTATGGGCAGCCCGCGCGGAGTGCTTCGGCGTAGCAATGCGCCAGGAGAGCTTGGAAAGCGAAGCGCCATGTGAAAAAGGCCCGCAATTTCTTGCGGGCCTTTCACGTTCTTTGGCTCCCCGAGCTGGGCTCGAACCAGCGACCTGCGGATTAACAGTCCGTCGCTCTACCAACTGAGCTATCAGGGAACAGCTGAGAAAAGGATTATAACCAGTTTCTCTTTTATTCGTCAACACCCTGGCGACAACTTTTTGCTGCTTTTGCTGCMGGTGCTGCGAAACTTCTGGTTCCGCCTGAACGACCCACGCGCCTGGCCGATGATCTGGCCTGCGCTGCCGGTGTCCGGTGGCGAGGGCCAGATTATAGGAGAGCTTTTTATTTTTTGCCATAAAAAAACCGCCCCGGAGGACGGTTTTTTTATGTTGCGCCCGATTGCCGGACGGGGCCKGCGAGCAGGGCGCCCCTGGCTCAGTCGAACACCGGCGAATCGACGCCGAGGATCTTGTGCAGCTTCGGCGAGGTCGTGGTGTACTGCATGTGGATCTTCTTCGCGGGGAAGATATACGGCGCGGCACCGAAGGCGGCCAGCGCGGCTTCGTGGAAGCCCGAGAGGATCAGCTTCTTCTTGCCGGGGTAGGTGTTGATATCGCMCACCGCGAAGATGCCGGGGATATTGGTCTCGAACTTCTCCGTGTCMACCTTGATCTGCTTGCGCTCCAGGTCCAGGCCCCACTCTGCGATGGGACCGAGCTTGGGCGAGAGGCCGAAGAACACCAGCAGGTCATCGAGCGGCAGGCGGCGGGTCACGCCATCGGCACCGGTCACCTTKATTCCCGTGAGCAGGCCGTCCTTTTCTTCGTAGCCGCCGATCTGGCCGACCAGGAACTGCATCTCCATCTGCTCGCACAGTTCCTTCATCTTGGCGACCGATGCCGGCGCGGCGCGGAAGCCGTMGCGGCGATGGATCATCACCACCGACTCGGCCTTGCCGACCAGGTCCAGCGCCCAGTCAAGGGCGGAGTCGCCGCCGCCGACGATGACGAGGTTGCGGCCGTGGAAGCGGCTCGGATCCTTGACACGGTAGAACAGCTGCTTGCCGTCGAACTTGTCGATGCCTTCGACCTTTACCGTGCGCGGCTGGAACGAGCCCACGCCGGCGGCGATAAAGATCGTCTTGGTGATGAGGCGCGTTCCGAGCGAGGTCTCGACGAAGAAGCGGCCGTCTTCACGGCGCTCCACCACGGCAACTTCCTGCCCCAGGTGGAAGGTCGGCTCGAACGGCTCGATCTGCTTGAGCAGGTTGTCGGTCAGCTCCTGGCCSGTGCAGATGGGCACCGCCGGGATGTCGTAGATCGGCTTGTCCGGATAGAGTTCGACGCACTGGCCGCCCACGACTTTCAGCGAGTCGATCACGTKCGCCTTGATTTCAAGCAGGCCCAGTTCGAAGACCTGGAAGAGTCCGACCGGTCCCGCGCCGACGATCAGCGCGTCGATTTCCAGCGGCTGGCCGCCAGCGGCGTTGCCGGCGGCGACGTTGTGGCCGGCGTCGGCGACGGGG
>NZ_JBFTLQ010000176.1:0-4209 GCF_056396525.1 Cupriavidus sp. 05T41 | reverse complement strand
TTGTAGGCCTTGAGTTCGGCGCGGGTGGGGAGCTTGCCGTGCACCAGCAGGTGGGCGATCTCCTCGAATTCGCAGGTCTCGGCGATGTCGAGGATGTCGTAGCCGCGGTAGTGCAGGTCGTTGCCGGTGCGGCCGACCGTGCAGAGCGCAGTATTGCCGGCGGCAACGCCCGACAGGGCGACGGATTTCTTCGGCTTCGGGGCGTCCTGCTGGACTGGCTGCTGCTGCTGCTCTGGCATCGCGTCTCCTGTCTGTCTGCTGGCCCGCCCGGCGGTCAAGCTGCCGCCCGGATGCGGGGCCGGGCAATCGGGCCCGGGTCAATGGCCCGGGTCAATGGATCGGGTAAGAATCCGGGTTACAGCAACGGCGAACATCGAACTCACGCAAAGAAGCGGTCCAGCACCATGCAGGGCAGTTCCGCCCCGGTGGCGTGGGCGCGCTGCAGCAGCGACCAGTAATAGCGGTAGCTGGCGCGGTCGTGCAACTGGCCCTGGTGGCGGATCGGCGCCCAGTTGTTCTCGTAGGCGGCCAGCAGGATCTCGCTGGCCGCGCCGATCTCGGCGCCGCTCGGGCGGAATGCCGCCACGATGGGGTCGATCTGGCCCGGGTGGATGCTCCACTTGCGCAGGTAGCCGAACTCCGTGCGGGCGCGCATGGCGTCCTCGCCGGCGCGTCGGGGCTGCTCGATGTCGGTGCTGACATTGTGCGAAGGCACCTTGCCGTGGCGGTGGCAGGCGGCCGAGATCTCCAGCATGGCGCGCCGGATCAGCGGCTGCTCGAATTGCTGCGGCGAGCGCATGGCCTCGCCGGGGATGGCGCCATGGTGGGCGGAGACGAAATCCATGAGGCCGAAGCTCAGGCATTCGACCTGCACCAGGCGGGCGATGTCGAACGCCTGTTCGAGTGCGCCATGCGTCTCGATCAGCACATGGATCGGAATGTGACGCGCAATGCCGGCGGCGCGCGCCACCTGGTTGACGTGGTCGGTCACGCGCGCGACTTCCACCACGTCGGCCACCTTCGGAATGGCCACGTACGCCAGGCGCGCGCCGGCGCTGCCGACCAGGATGTCGATGTCCTCGCGCCAGCTCGGGTGGGCGGGGTCGTGAATGCGCACGCCCACGCGGTTGAAACGGTTTTGCGGTCCGTTGATCAGATGCGCGCACAACTCGGCGTGCTCGCGCTCGAGGCCGACCGCGGCGCCGTCCTCGCAGTCGAAGGTGATGTCGAAGACCGGCCCAAGCTCTTGCTGCAGGGCGAGCGATTTCAGCATCAGCTTTTCGTTGCCGGCATAGTGGTCGCAGACCGGCAGTTGGGCCGGAATGGCTTCGCCCTGGAACAAGACCTCGGAGGGATGCACGTTAGGTATTCTGGTTTGGGTTGGTGTCCGGGGACCGGGCGGCGCGCCCATGAAAAAAGCCGGAGCCCGCGCCGATCCGTGAATCGTTGCGGGGCTCCGGCCTGATCATTGGCGCTGCCTGGGACTAGATCTGAGGAGGATCAGCCGAGCAGGTGCTGCACGCCGGCTTTCTCTTCTTCCAGTTCCTTCAGGGTGATGTTGATCTTTTCCTGGCTGTAGGCGTCGATCTCCAGACCCTTGACGATCTCGTACTTGCCGTTGGCGGTGGTCACCGGGTAGCCGAACATGGTGTCGGCCGGGATGCCGTACTCGCCGTTCGACGGGATGCCCATCGTGACGACCTTGCCATTGCTGCCCAGCACCCAGTCATGCACGTGGTCGATGGCGGCGTTGGCGGCCGAGGCAGCCGACGACAGGCCGCGCGCTTCGATGATGGCGGCGCCGCGCTTGCCGACGGTCGGCAGGAACACGTCGTTGTTCCAGGCGTGGTCGTTGATCAGGTTCTTGACGCTCTGGCCGTCGACGGTCGCGTAGCGGTAGTCGGCGTACATGGTCGGGCTGTGGTTGCCCCACACGAACATCTTCTCGATCGACGAAACCGGCTTGCCGGTCTTGGCGGCGATCTGCGACAGCGCGCGGTTGTGATCCAGGCGCAGCATGGCGGTGAAGTTCTCGCGCGGCAGGCTCGGCGCGGACTTCATGGCGATGTAGGCGTTGGTGTTGGCCGGGTTGCCGACCACCAGCACCTTGACGTTGCGGCTGGCGACTTCGTCCAGTGCCTTGCCCTGCACCGTGAAGATCTGGGCGTTGGCTTCGAGCAGGTCCTTGCGTTCCATGCCCTTGCTACGCGGACGGGCACCGACCAGCAGGGCCACGTCGGCATCCTTGAAGGCGACCTTGGGGTCGTCGGTGATCACCACGCCTGCCAGCAGCGGGAACGCGCAGTCTTCCAGTTCCATCACCACGCCCTTGACGGCGGCCTGGGCTTGCGGGAGATCCAGCAGTTGGAGGATGACCGGCTGGTCTTTGCCAAGCATGTCGCCATTGGCGATGCGGAACAGCAGGGAATAGCCGATCTGGCCAGCGGCGCCGGTGACTGCGACGCGCATTGGGGCTTTAGCCATGAGTAGATCTCCAAACGTAAAGAGGGGGAAACTGGACGGTGTCGCGCCGGACGGTGGTCCGTACGTCACCGGGTGCGAGTTTGTMGCCACGGCGGCAGGCGGCAATCCGCCGGCGCGCTGGGAGCGATGCCGACTGGGAGGAGCCACTACGGGTCATGGGGTGCGACAAAGCGTAAGTCTACTGCGAAGAGGGGTGCCGTATCCAGAGTGGTGCCGGCGTGAAACCAGCGGGAGTGTAGGCGCGCCTCCGCGCAATGTCAATTCATATGTCTTATATAAGACATAAGACATTTAATGCCGGGCTGGACGCCCTTTGCCGTTTTGTGGTGAAATTCGCCTATGTCATCCCTGCCCACGCCCCTCGTCGGTACTGCCGTTGCTGCAGTGCAGGATAGTGGCGCCGCTGCGTCCGGCGCCGGCACGCAGTCGCCTGTGGCGGCCGCGGTTTCGCCCACGTTCAGCCCACTCTACCAGCAGATCAAGGCGCTCATCACCCAGAGCCTGCAGTCCGGCGAATGGAAGCCGGGCGACATGATCCCCAGCGAAATGGACCTCGCGGCCCGCTACAAGGTCAGCCAGGGTACCGTGCGCAAGGCCATCKACGAACTTGCCGCCGAGAACCTGGTGGCGCGCCGCCAGGGCAAGGGCACCTTCGTCACGACCCATCACGAGGATGGCGTCAAGTTCCGGTTCCTGCGACTCGTCCCCGATGAGGGCGAGCCCCATTATGGCGCCAGCCAGGTGCTGGAGTGCAAGCGCCTGCGCGCGCCCGCCGAGATCGCCMGCCTGCTCGATATCCGCACCGGCGACAGCGTGGTGCAGATCCGCCGCGTGCTGTTTTTCTCCGGCGAGGCCACCGTGCTGGACGAGATCTGGCTGCTGGGCACCAATTTCAAAGGGCTGACGGCCGAGAAGCTGACCGAATGGAAGGGGCCGATGTATGCGCTGTTCGAGGCCGAGTTCGGTACGCGCATGATCCGGGCCTCCGAGAAGATCCGCGCGGTGTCCGCCGACGCCGCCACCGCAGCCTTGCTTTCCGTGGAGGCTGGCGCGCCGCTGCTGTCCGTCGAGCGCGTGTCGTTTACCTACGGCKACCGCCCCGTCGAAGTCCGGCGCGGCTTGTATGTCACCACCCGGCACTATTATCAGAACGATTTGAGCTGAGTTGCCGTGTGGGAATCTCTGGCGGTTATTGTTGCCGCGGCCATGGCCGCCGCCGCTGTTGCGCGAAGTGGGATTATTACGCCGTGGCGAGGCCGCGTGCGATTGTCGGGCACGGCATGTTGGTGCGCGATAGCTGAAAATTATTGGTGCGCCGCGCAACAAAGGCGCTAAAATYATGTGGATTTGCTCCAACTGCATTCATTTGCATGCAGGGCATTGAGTAGTTTCGTTTTTTGTTTACCGCAAAATGGGGTCTCGCATGGCTGAAGCCGTCAAACAAGCCAGGCCGGAGTTCCGGAACATCCATGTCACGCAGCTAGCGCGTTACAGGTTGCCCTGGGCCGGCAAGGTGTCCATCCTGCATCGCGCAAGCGGTGCSWTGATGTTCCTCCTYCTTCCTTTCGTSCTSTAYCTGTTCGAGCAAAGCGTCACCTCCGAACTGAGTTTCGCAAAGTTCTCGGCGCTCCTGTCCGGCGGCTTCGTCAAGCTGGTTCTGCTGGCCCTGATCTGGGGTTACCTCCACCACTTCTGTGCCGGCATCCGTTTCCTGCTGCTCGACGT
>NZ_JBFTLQ010000175.1:0-4259 GCF_056396525.1 Cupriavidus sp. 05T41 | reverse complement strand
ACCACCAGCATATTGCAGTCGGAAACTGGAAAAAAATCGACGAGATACCGTTCGACTTCGAGCGTCGCTGCGTCTCGGTGCTCCTGGATAACGGCGAGACACRCTGGCTGGTGGTGAAAGGCKCATCCGAAGAGATCGTGGGGCTCTGCACGCATTACGAAGCAGAAGATACCGCATGCCAGCGGCCCATAGACGAATCTGCCCTGGCCGGCATTCAAAACCAGTACCGCGCGCTGGAAAAAGAAGGTTTGCGGGTGCTGGGCATCGCCTGGCGCCAGGTGCGGCCTGATCATCCTCATGCCGTTGTGGGCGACGAAAAAGAGCTTATCCTGGCCGGGTTCGCCGCTTTCCTGGATCCCCCCAAGGAGAGCGCCGCGTCCGCCCTGGCCGCGCTCAAGAACTCCGGCGTCGCGATCAAGATCGTTACTGGTGATAGCGACCTGGTAACGCAACATGTCTGCACCCAGTTGAACATTCCGATCACGGGGCTCCTGACTGGCAAGGAGATTGCCCAGATGGATGACCATGCTCTGCGCGCCCGAGCGGAAACCGCGAATCTGTTCTGCCGAGTCAGTCCGGCGCAAAAGGACCGCGTGATCCTTGCGCTCAAGGCCCGCGGCCATGTCGTGGGCTATCTGGGCGATGGCATTAACGACGCGCCGTCCCTAAACTCCGCAGATGTCGGCTTGTCGGTGGACTCGGCCGTCGACGTTGCAAAGGAGGCGGCGGATATGATTCTCCTGAAACATGACCTGCATGTAGTCCACGCGGGCGTTCTGGAGGGACGACGTACCTTTGGCAATATCATGAAGTACATCATGATGGGGACCAGTTCTAACTTCGGCAACATGTTCAGCATGGCCGGCGCCTCGTTGTTCCTGCCTTTCCTACCGATGCTGCCGACACAGATCCTGCTCAACAACATACTCTACKACATATCGGAAGTCCCAATTCCACTCGACGAAGTGGACGCCGTGGAAATTGTTGCCCCCCATGTGCTGGACTTGAATTTCATCCGCGACTTCATGCTGGTGATCGGCCCGATCAGCTCGCTTTTCGATTTTCTGACCTTCTACATCTTGATGGCCGTTTTGCAGGCGAACGAGCGGCAGTTTCAGACCGGCTGGTTCATTGAGTCGCTATGCACCCAGGTGCTGGTGATTTTTGTAATCCGCACTCGTGGCAATCCCCTCAAGAGCCATGCCCATCCTCTGTTGACGGCAACGTCGCTAGCGGTTGTGACCGTCGCGGTAGCGTTGCCGTTTACACCAATGGGATCGCACTTCGGATTTGTGCCACCACCTGTGCGCTTCTATTTCATTCTCGGTGCCATGGTGGTTGCATACCTGTTTCTCGTCGAGTTGGCCAAGCAGGGCTTCTATCGATGGTCAGCGGCGGCGAGGCGTCCGCGCAGATCTGCCACCTTGGTTTAGTCCGCTAGCCCGCGGGGTCAAGAGCAGTAGTTCGGCGCCCCTTGCGGGGCTTCCGGTGGTGGTGCGGTATTGCGCGTACACTCAAAATACAGGGACCATCATCGGAGGTACATCATGATCCATCACAACGATGAGCCTACTTTCCGTGGACTGCCATTGACCGCCGGACAAGACTCGGAAGTCCGGCACTACATAAAGAAGAAGACTCAGTTGGGTGATCCATGGGACACATCGGAACTGGCGGCGATGCTCGAAGACATGCTGCTGCCACCCGGCACGGAGGACGACAACCAGGGCGACTCCGCCATGGATACGCAGGCCGCCGCAGAGCGCGCCGCCACGTTCGTCAATCAGTCCATGGAGCCGATCGAGGCCTATGAGGAATGGAAGGCCGCCATGGAAATCGAGAGCATGAAKGGAAACAAGTGTTGATGCGCAACCGACCACGGAGCCGGTAGCAGCGGCCGACGAGCGCAGACGATCTCTTCTGAACCATCCGACACGCCCGGCGGCGGTCACTGGCCGCCTGGTGTTGTTGATGCTTTTACTCAACCTTGAACCGCCGTTTATGCGCGGTTTTACACCGCCGTCAACACCATCGAGACTCTGCTATTGCAAATGATCGATGACGAGGGCGGACCGCTCATCTGGCCACGCATCAGCGAGACCGAACGGAAGGCCTTCGATACCACTTCTCGGAAGCTCTATCGCTTCCTCCTGCGGGTTCAAGAACCGTAGTCACGTCAAGAAAACGACCCACAGATTTCCCCGACCAACCTTTATATCTAATCGCCGCCTTACGGCGTCGGGCCAAGAAAATTCCGCGTTTGCTCGCGGCAGACGCTGCCGTATAGTTGGTCAGGCAACAAGGGCCAACAGCGCCAGGGTAATCGCTCCTGACGTTTTTCTGATAGGGAGCGAGGAATCTATATGACGCACGCGCAGCAATCCGGACAATGGCAGGCCGCMGTCTGCTCGCTACTTAGCAAGCAACTGGGTCAGGATGCCGAGGAATATGTCGTGGAGGCCTTTGTCAAGAAGGGAGTTGCTATTGCGGGGATTCGCCGCAAGCGTGATGGTCATTGGCATAGGCACACGATCKGGCACGCCGTTGCTGACAAAGCCCAGCAGGAGGCTTCCATCGAATTGGCGTTTGAGGCGCTGCATAAAGCACTGCAAGCCGACAAAGGGGCCATGCGCAATTGGGTTACCCAAGCGCAATTGGGCGATCTTGTCGGCAAAAAGATGACGGAGACACACGTCTGAGCCCCGGGGCACCCGTGAGCGTGTCCGTACTGGGCTTGCAGGCCATGCAGGGTGCGGCTGGCGCTTGCCGGCCGCTTGTCATGTGTACCGAGCATGTCCAACAGCTCGGGGGTGCAAGTCCCCTATCCAACCTGATGGTGGTGAAGGATTAGCGAAGCGCAAGGGCGTCACCGCGAGGTGGGGTCTGAAGGAAGCGTGGAGCAAAGCCACGACCTGACGAACAGAAACCGGATGTGAGGCCTACCCGGCTGGACGAGCGAGCATGTGATCGCAAAGTCCATAGCCAGCGCAGGCGCTCGGCGGCCATCCCGAACACCTCCTTCAGTACCAGATGCAGCGCGCCGCGCGACAAGGGCTTTTCCTTGCCGATGATCGGCAGCACGATGGGGCGCGCCTCGCCCGGCAACGGCATCGGTGGCAGGCCGTACGCGTCGCGATAGCGCGCCAGTTCCACGATCAGTTCGTCCGTGGCGGGCACCAGCCGCGTCTTGTTGCCCTTGCCATAGAAGCGATCTGCAACAACAGCACCGTAAAGAGCCAGCGGCAGCGCGCCGCGTGCAGCCGCTCGCGCTCGGTGGCGGTGCCGTTCGCACCCGGCATCGCCTCGATCGTATCCCTGACCACCTGCCACAGCGCGTGGCTGAGGTAGCGCGTGACCCGCGGCTTGGACTGGTCGCGCCGGCTGCGTGGCCAGGGACAGCGGGTTGCCGGCGAGGTAGCCAGCGTCCACCAGCTAGGTGAACAGCGTATTGAGGATCACCATCGCATGCCGCGCGCTGGCCCGGGGAGAGCGAGCCGGCAAACGACCGCCAGTCCGGTGCGCCATACACGAGCTTCTTGCGCGACGTCATGACCCAGCGCCAGGCGGGTTGCGGATCGCCGAGGAAGCGCTCGTACCGCAGCACGTCCTCATGGGTGAGCGACGAAAGCAGCTTGCCCTGCTGCAGGACGGCCCACAGCAGCAAGCGCTMGACCTCGCGCCGATCGGTCCGCCGKGTGGCGGGGGGTGTYGGTATAGCGCGCCAGCCAGGCGGTGACGGCGGCCAGATCGTCGGTGGCMGAAATMTGCGAGATAGCGCGCGGCGGGCAGGCGCAGGCGCTCGGTGAAGGTGGCCAGCAGGGCGGCGAGGGGGCTTCCATGGATGAGGCGGTTGTCACTGAGTGGATGCGGCCATAACTCTAGACAGAAGCGTCGTTATGTCTAACTTAAGATACAAAAAGTTATATATGAAACGTATTACGTAGTAATATTTGTGAAATTCCTACGGGGTTTTCGCCTAGCCGTGACCGCCAGCCCTCCCGATAGTCCCGCTCGCCCGCCGGTCGACGCCGCTGCCGAGGCCACCCTCGCCGCCGAGGTGGCCGCCCTGCGCACCCAATTCCCCGAGACCCGCGCGCTCTACCGCGAGGTCTGCGGACTGCTCTTTTTCCGCTACGGCATCACCCCCACCGCCAACAAGCTCTATCAACTGGTGCGCAAGGGCAGCATGGGCACGCCSACCGAGGTGCTGGCGCAGTTCTGGACCKACCTGCGCGACAAGATGCGCGTGACCATTGACC
>NZ_JBFTLQ010000174.1:0-4754 GCF_056396525.1 Cupriavidus sp. 05T41 | reverse complement strand
GTGTCGGCGTGTTCGAGCACGATCTGGTAGCCGCGCTCGCCGTGGATTTCGTCGGAGACGATATGCAGGTCGAAGAACTCGACTTCTTCGTCGGTGAAGTTGTACTTGTCGCGCAGGGTGGGGGTCTGCTTGCGGTAGATCGAGGGGACCTGGGACTCCAGGCCGACCACGAGGCCGGCGACGGCGACGATGGGGTCTTCGCGCATGGCCACGGCGTAGCACCAGCTCTGCAGGCCGCGGGTGGTGGGGGACATATTGTCGGGATCGACGACGCGCTCGCGGGTGGTGCCGCAGGCTTCGGCGAAGCGCACGAGCAGGTCGGTGTGGCGGTCGCCGCCGATTTCCTCTTCATACATATTGGCCAGCAGGAAGTCCTTGGCTTCGGTGAAGCGGTMGGGRGTGCGGGCGTAGATGTAGGCGAGGTAGTCGGCGAAGGGTCCGACGTAGTGATAGTGGTTCTCGGCCCAGCGGGCGAGGTGATCGCGGGAGAGCTTGCCGCTGGCCCAGGCGACGCTGAAGGGGGCCTTGTTGGCACTCTTGCCCTTGATGGCGTTTTCGAGAGCGGCACGGAAGTCTTCGCGGTTCATGAGTTCGGGCATTGGGGGGCTCCTGGTAAGGGTTCGCGCTTGGGGTGGGCCACGGAGGCCCTGCCGATGAATCGATATGTAGATTGTATACTATCTACATGTCATGAAAGGGTCAATGCGTTTTTGCGGGGCAAGACCAGTTTTTTCGGGAGGGAGCGAGGACGCCGCAGAGACGACAAGGGCGGCTGCGCCGGCTGGCGCAGCCGCCCTCGGATGCAGGCAGTTGTGGGGGAAGGACCGGACGCGCCTTATCGCCAGATCAGCATCGCGCAGACCGTGGAAACGCCTAGCCCGATCAGCACCGGCACCAGCAAGGCCCGCACCGCATCCAGCACCGGCACCCGGGCAAAACCGGCCACCGCGATCAGCGAGGACCAGGCGATCAGCGTGCCGCCCCCGGTCCACACCGCGCCCATCTGCCCGATGGCGGCCAGCGTGGCCGAATCKAAACCAACCACCGGCCCCAGCGCGCCGGCCAGGGTGCCGGTCAGCGGCAGCCCGGCGAAGCCCKAACCATCGATGCCGGTGATCATGCCCACCACCAGCACGCCGAAGGCGACCAGGACATGGTTGTCCGGGATCATGTGCTGGTAAGCCTGGATCAGTTCGAACAGCAGGCTGGGCGCCTTGTCGGGGCTCACGCCCAGGATCTGCGCGGCGGTCTCGCCGGCACCGACGAAGAAGAAACCGGCGATCGGCAGCACCGAGCCCATGGCCTTGAAGGCGAAGACGAAGCCGTCCGTGATGTGYTCGGGGCAGACATCGAGCATCTTGCGCGGGCCTTCGGCTGCCAGCGTGGCCAGCATCATCAGCAACGCCGCCACCCCGCCGACCAGCGCCGCGGCGTCKCCGCCCTTCAGGTCGTGCAGGCCCGCCCCCATCTTGGGCAGCACCATCACCGCCACCACCGCCAGGAAGGCCAGCGGCGTCACGATGGCGAAGCATTTCGACCACTTCACGCGGCGCAGCGCCACCATCGCCAGACTGCGCTCGATGTTCGAGTCGGTGGCGAGTGGCTCGGTGTGCTCCGTGCCACGCGCGATCTCGGCCTTGTCGAACGTGCCGGCCTGCTCGATCCCGGCGTCCGCGCCACTGGCGCGGGCCTGCCAGTTGGTMAGCAGCGCGCCGCTGGCGGGCACGATGTGCTTGCGCATMGACAGGTAGGCCAGGGCCAGCGCGATGCCGCCGGTAATGATCGACAACACCAGCKCGCGATCCGCCACCACGGCGGCGCTGACCGCGGCGCCGGCCGCCTTGGCGCTGATGCCCGGCGCCACGCCGATCACGTAGTCGGACGACAGCGCCATGCCCTGCCCCGCGATGGCGATGGCCATGGCGCCGGCCAGCGGCGGCAGTCCGGCCGCAATGGCCGCCGGCAGCAGGATGGCCGATACCAGCGGCACCGCCGGCGTGGGCCAGAAGAACAGGGAGATCACGTAGGTGATGCCGGCCAGGATGAAGAAGGCGGAATGCCCGTTCTTCATCACCACGMGGAACGGCTCCACCATCCGGATATCCGAGCGCAGCGTCTTGAGCGAATTGAGCAGCGCCGTCATGAAGGCGATGACCAGGAAGATATTGAACAACTCCTTGGCCGCCACCAGGCTCGCCGAAAAGATCCCTCCAAGCGCCGAAACCGGGCTGCCGGTCAGCGCAAATACCACCAGGAACGTACCGAGAATCGACGGTACGACCACGTTGGCCCGCAGGATCATGGTCAGGACGATGACCGCCACGCCCAGTAGATAGATCCAGTGTGCCGCGCCAATCACTGCTTCGTGTTGCATGTGTTCCCCTTGGATCTTTATCTGTAGAGACCTTTGTACTGTTTCCCGTGGGGCTATGTCTGCCCCGATGAACGTATACTATATTCTTGATCTAGATCAGAACAAGATAAATCTGTGGAGACTAGGGAATGCCCCTGTCTTGGTGCAAACCCTTGTATTTGTGCGCCTTAACGGGGCCTTTACGCACTTTTTGCGGGATAACCCCACTCAGGCGCACCGATCACGGATGCCTTCCCCACACAATTTATGTAGACTGTATACCAATATACCATCCAAGACCGCAGAATACCTGCCGGTCTAACCGATCAACTGCCGGCCACCCAGACCCGTCATGACCCTCAATGCCTTCCTTCCCGCAGATATAACCGCCCTGCAGTTCGGCATGATGGGCGCGCTGATCTTCCTGGGCGCCTGCTTGCAGGGCGTCGGCGGGATCGGGTTCTCGATGCTGTCGGCACCGGTGGCCGTGCTCTTTTTCCCGCAACTGGCGCCCGGCCCCTTGCTCGCCATGGGCGGGCTGGTATCGCTGCTGGGCGCGGTGCGCGAGTTCCGCTCGATTGCCTGGCGCGCGACCGGCAATGCCCTGGCGGGGCGCGCCGCCGGCACGCTGGTGGCGGTGGCCGSCATGACGCAGTTGCCGGCCCGCCTGCTGGCACTGATATTCGCCCTCTCGATCCTGGCCGCCGTGACACTCAGCCTGCTCGGCTGGCGGGTGCGGGCGTCCGGCCTCAACATGGCGGTGGCGGGTGCCGCATCCGGCTTCATGGGCACCGTGACCTCGGCCGGCGCCCCGCCCTTTGCCATCGTCATGCAGCACCTGCCGCCGCCACAGTTGCGCGCCACCATCGGCTGCATCCTGTGCGCGGGCGCGGCGTTCTCGCTGGCGATGCTGTGGGCCGCCGGACGCTTCGGGCTKGCCGACCTGTGGCTCAGCGCGAGCCTGACCCCGATGCTGCTGCTCGGCTTCGCGATCTCGAACCGCCTCAAGAACCGCTTCTCCGCCAAGACCGTGCGCAAGCTGCTGCTGGCCCTTTGCACCGCCGGCGCCGTCGGCGTGCTGGTCAAGCTTGCCCTACCCGCCTGAGCCAACGCCAACTCCAACTCCAACGCGATCGCCGCATCCACCCCACGCATTCCATCCATCCGGCGCGCCCCGCGCCAGCGAACATCAACAGGAAAACACACCATGCTGCATATCACCGACGAGATGATCKACCGCCATGTCACCCCCGCGGATGCCCAGCAAGTCATGCTGGACGCCTTCCGCAGCTTCKGCGAAGGCAAGGCCGCCATGCAGGAGCGCATTCGCACCGAGGCCGGCGGCGTCAAGCTGTCGACGCTCGGCGCGGTCATTCCGCAGCAGCAGGTAGCCGGCGCCAAGGTCTACACCACCATCAAGGGCCAGTTCTCCTTCGTCATCCTGATTTTCTCCACCGAGGACGGCCGCCCTCTCGCGTCCTTCGATGCCGGCGCCATCACCCGCCTGCGCACGGCGGCCTGCTCCGTGCTGGCCGCGCGCCACCTGGCCCGCYAGGACGCCGAGGTACTGGCGTTGTTCGGCGCCGGCACGCAAGGCGTGCAACATGCGCGCCAGCTCGCCGCCGCCCTGCCGCTCAAGCGCATCCTGCTATCCGATCCCTATGCCGATGCCGCCACCCCGGAGCGCCTGGCAACGTGGTGCGGCATCCCCGTGGCCTTTGCCGAACCCGACGAGGCCGTCGCCCAGGCGGACGTCGTGGTCACCGCTTCGCGCTCCACCACCCCGCTGTTTTCCGGCCATGCCATCAAGCCCGGCGCCTTCGTGGCGGCCATCGGTTCCAGCCTGCCGCATACGCGCGAACTGGACGATGCGGCGCTCGCGCGCGCCAGCAAACTGGTGGTGGAATGGCGCCCGCAATCCGTGCGCGAGGCCGGCGACATCGTGCTGGCCGACCCCGCCGTGCTGCCGGCCGACAAGATCGTGGAACTGGCCGACGTGGTAACCGGCAAGGTGCGTMCCCGCGAGAGCGATGCGGACGTGCTGATCTACAAATMGGTCGGCGTAGGGCTGGAAGATGTGGCGCTGGCGGGCTTTGCCTACCGGAAGCTGCTGGAAGCGGGTGAGGCCAGGGCCGCCTGAAGCCACGCTTCGGCCGGCACCTMGACAAAACCCGCAAAACAAAACCCGCAAAATTCGTTGACCTTGTCGCGCTTGGTAGATAGTATACAATCTACATATTGATTCATCGGCAGGGCCTCCGTGGCCCACCCCAAGCGCGAACCCTTACCAGGAGCCCCCCCAATGCCCGAACTCATGAAMCGCGAAGACTTCCGTGCCGCTCTCGAAAACGCCATCAAGGGCAAGAGTGCCAACAAGGCCCCMTTCAGCGTCGCCTGGGCC
>NZ_JBFTLQ010000173.1:0-4970 GCF_056396525.1 Cupriavidus sp. 05T41 | reverse complement strand
GACACCACCACCGCTATCGGCTGGGCTGGGGAAGTGGGCCATACCGGCATCACCCTGCATTCACCGCATGAGTGGGTGGACTTCAAGCTGATCGAGTCCAAGCCAACGGGCGAAGGCTACGGCAACATCTTCACCACCGCGGCCCAAATGGCTGCGTTCCAGGGCGGCGAGCTGGCGCTCACCGATGCGCAACTCGACGGCCCCATGCGCGAGGTCTTCGCCAGCCTCGATACCATCCCCGATCACCGACTGACCCTGGGGGAACTGCGGGCTGCCCAGCGCAGCCGCGGCAAGCTCGGCGAACTGTCGCGATTGATCATTCGCTATCCAAGCGAATGGAAGGCCGACCCGGCGAGCTGGGATGCCTGGGACAAGAACGTGCCGCCCACGGCCCGGGCCGCCTGGCAAAGCGAGAAGGCGCGGATTGCCAAGCTGGTGTGGTGGGATGCCGTCGCGGGGAAGGTGGAAGGTTTTCCTGTTGATTCGTTTGTGTTTCATGTTCATCCCGTGGCTTTGGTTGGGAACTTCATGCGATTTGCTGCAACCCGGCTCTCGGAGAAGGGGATTTGGTTCATCTACAGGCAGGAAGTGCGCGCAGGTAAATCCAATAGGCTTCATTGGCCGGGCCGAGCAAGTGGCGTAACGCTAGGTCCAGGCTATGACATGAAAGAAAGGAGTGCCGCTAGTATACGAGCCGACATGATGGCGATTGGCTTATCGGAATCTATCGCGACCAGCCTTTCTAAGGGATCAGGTCTGACGGAGACTCAGGCCCAAAAATTCGCGCAAGACAATTCGGATCTGCTTTCACTCAATCAGCAGCAGGAATTTGCATTACTCCACCACATCGTACMGCACTACGAAGAGAAGGTCCGTAATTCCATAGAAATCGATCTCGCTCAACATGAGTTTGATGCACTGACATGTTTTGCTTACAACGCTGCCGGGAGATGGGATAGCGTTACGAGGCTCGTAAATGAAGGGGACGTGCCCGCGGTCACGGCCAAAATAAGAGAGGGGGTGAAATCGAATGGAAAAACGATGCTTGGCCTAGTTCTGAGAAGAGAGGACGAGGTGAACCTATTTGTTCATGCTCGATACGAATTTCAGGGCAGTAAGATTGATTTCAAATAGTCATATTTCTTGCCTAAGAATATTTGATGCGAACCAAGCCATCGTGAACAAAACTGTCATTAATTCTCAATTTCGACTCGAAAGAATGAGCGCTCTAGAGTTCCTGCGTAGGGCCATAATAATTCCCCTAGTACTATTATTATTTCTGACTGGATTATTCACTCCACCCGCGAAGTCTGCATCAATCCCTGACGAGTTGATCGGAAAGTGGGAGGTGGTCGAGGTTCATGTAAATACAAATTACGGCGGCGCTATTAATTATGGATGGGACGCGCCGATGCTAATGTGGCGCATCTTTGATTTTCGCGTGAATTGGATCGCAGGGAATGCACCAGAAATCTATCGTATATGTGAAAACCCAAAGGCAAGAATCATTCCAATCACTGTGGATAACCTTCTGAAAGCTAGCCTCGGCGGCTACAGTGCGGACTCCGACGCATCGCCAGTCCTTGACTATCAACTCGGATTGCCAGCGGGGAAGGTTGTAGATGTGACCGGCATTACCTGCACTCGAGAACCATGGGAAGCGGGAGTGGKATTTGAAGACCCCGCTTTCCCTTCTGTCCCGCGCGGCGCTTGGATTTTTTTTATTGATGGCAAGAAGATCGCTTTGCGTTGGTACGATCAGACTATCCTAATTTTGACCAAGATCGTCCCGGGGACCGCGCCCTCCCCATCATTCTCTTGCTTTCATGCCAGACCTTCCGCAGAAAAAGCTATATGTCGTTCCCACGAACTGGCTGGTTTGGATAAAAGCATTGCCCGTGCATACAGCCTGTATTTAGCGGAAGGGAAACAAATTCCGTTMGACACAACTGAAAATGTGCGGCGGCATCGTTCCTGGCTGCACGAGCGCAATGCTTGTGGGGGCAATGGCGCTTGCCTGGCAAAGACGATGAAAAATCAACTGGGGTGGCTTTCCTCGCTTCTCAATTGAAAACAGCTTGAATATATGTCTTGTCAGAAATGATGCGAAAGCCTAAGCCAGCGGTGGCTKGCATGGGGAATGATGCTGACGAACTAATTTTCTATATMGAAGACACGTCAAGTATAAAACCATATGATGGTGGACGGCAGTGTGTTGCTTATCTAAGAAAGAATAGATAAAACTATTTTCCCGCTACTTGCAAATGTAATGCCATGAATTTTTCATTAAAAGATCAGATTAAATATACTTTTTATTTAATTGTATTTGTATTTTTGCCTGGCGTGCAGGCTAGCGATCTCGACTGCGTTTCACCGAGGTACAGTGCCGATATTTACAAGTGTTCAGCTATAAGTTACGCCAAAGCGAAATCGAATCTCGATTCTGCGTATAAGTCACTTAATAAAAGATTGAATAGGCAGTATGAAAGAGAGCCCAATCTCTTAATGGAAATAAAAAATAAAGTAATTTCCTCCCAAGAAACTTGGAGAAAAATGAAATATTTTGACTGCGAAATGGAAGTTATGCAGATAGAGAATAAGTCGGAGGCGTTTGAGACTACGCGTAATAACTGCCTCGCGCGGCTGTCTGAGGTTAGAGCAATGTATCTGAAGACTATCTCTCCAGACTGGCCACCAGAGCAAGGTAACGCTGCAAGCAGCAAGTAGATTATCGAATACAAGTACCTGCCGGTACGTTCAATTATTCGTTACTCGAGCGAACGGAAGGCTGATGGTAAGAAATGATGTGGAGCCCGGTCACGTATTGTTTGGCGATGACAAACATCCAAACGTMGATTCTCGCGGTCGAGGTATCTTACAAGAAATACAGCGGGATCGATGTCACAAGCGTACCGTCCAAGGTAGAGGATGATGCGCATTTTGCAACGGATTCATCAGGCTGGTACTGGTGGACAAGAGACATAAATGCGTTAGCAGATGTCAACAATCCTGCCCGCGTAACTAAGAAAATCAACCCCGTCATGAAAGACATAGATCGAAGGCGAGTCGCGGCTCGTAGGGCTTTTATGGCAATAAATCAGGGGGTCGAACCATGCAACAAAAACTGGAATGCAAAACTAAATATTTCTCACGGTTGGTGACGAAATCACTGGTGATAATTAAATTTTTTTGTATTTCGTCTTTTTCGTTCTCACAGACCGGCTTTGCTTCTCAGAAAATCGAAGACGTCCATGCGGATAGCATAAAGAATGGGTGTTCTGTGATATTCCAAGAAGCGGCACCTTCTATGTCTGAGTCCTTATCGGAAGCGGTTTCAGGAAATGTTGATGTCGGGTGGTCGTGTGAGGACGGTACTGCCGTAATTATTGACACCTATGAAAAGGAGGGAGGGGCCCCGGAAATATTATCATCTTTCATTAGAGGTGATAAATGCATTGCGGTGTTGGTGAGGTGGAGTATTTATTCTCGTGCCTCGTCTTTTAATGGGAATATGTATAGGATATTAATTTATCGTTATGGTGAAAATATCTCGGGAGACCCTTTTTTCGTTCGAAGGGAGCTTCTTGGTAAAAATAAGGTGGGCTGGGATGGAGTCAAAAATGGAAGGCGTGTGAGATTCTCTCTTAATACAGAAAAGAAAATAAACAGGGAGTTGGACAGCAGGGGGAAATTGATCGGCTGCGATTGATTTAATAAGTACCTGATGTGACTATCGGTGTGATTTTATGAAAAAACGATTTGAATATCATATTGAGTTCATCCAGCGGGTGGCGAGGTGGGGTATTTTTGTTGTTTATCTCGTGGGGTTTGGAGGCATAAGACCTGCACATTCATTCGAGGCAGAGATTGGCGAAATTTCTATCGGGAATCGGGAGAAATGGTGTCTGGTATCCTTCAAGCATAAAAATTCMGAATCCAATAAAGACGGGTTGGAAATTTCCGCTACGCCAATCGAAATGACCCTGGAGTGTGCCAATCAGCCATCCATCCCGATCGATACCTATGAAATCAACGGCGGCGCACCCCATATCGCCGAAGCATTTGTTAGGAGGGGGAAATTCCTTGTTGTCCTGGTTAGATGGCACGTGAACTCAAAATCGGCGGATTTTGGGGGTGATTTTTATCTGGTCAATATATACCAAATAGATCTAGGGAATTCTGTGCATCCTCTAGTGAKACGCGACGACATATTGGGTAAGTTGGCAAAGGGATTGGACGGAGAATTAAGCGGAAATCCCGTTAATTTTCCGCTAAAAGATAAGAAGTCAATCTCGAAGAGGCTTGAGCGTCTGGGGCTTTAAGGAGCCGTAGAAAGAAKGCGATTATCCAGCGCTCCGCCGTTTGTAGTGCCAGACAAGAGGGTTCCTAATTCGCGAGGAGTCAGCGATGAAGATTGCCGGTTCTACAGGCTGTAAGGCCCTTTCGTTCTTCATCTGTTTGGTTCTTGCCGCGGCGGTCAACGGCCAGCCACTTACGGAAATAACGAATTTTCAGCGGAGTGACACTCAGATAAAAATCAATTGTGCGAATAGAAGAGGTCATCTCAATTGCGGAATATACAGTGCTGACAAGCAAGGGGATGCAAAATTATTTGATTATTCTGCGGCGCCGGCCAGTATTTCGCTTGTGGAAGGGATATTTGTGATGTTGTTCCCGTGTGGGACGCAGTGTTCTGCCACTTACTTTTATAGAAAAAATAAGGGGTTGGCCGGCCCTTTTCCACTGATGGAAGTCTATGACTTGGAATTCGGAGTGGCATTGGGAATATCGAAAAATCCGCTCCCAATATATCAAATCTATCMAAGTAGAAAGAATTCGGTAATCGGGTCGATTCGACTGAACTTACCGCGAGAATTGGTTAATGTTCCGGGCGCAATTAGCGATGTGAGACTGGATAACCATAAATTTATTATAAGTTATGTCGATCGCCACGGAGATGCGGTCACGTT
>NZ_JBFTLQ010000172.1:0-7528 GCF_056396525.1 Cupriavidus sp. 05T41 | reverse complement strand
CGATGGCATAAGGCTCCAGCGGAATCGAGGTACGGCCCGTGGCGATCAGCTCCGCCATGGTTTCGCCCACGCCGGGGCTGATCGCAAAGCCCTCGCCATTGAAGCCGAAGGCGTAGTACAGGCCGGGCACCGTGGCGCTGGGGCCCATCACCGGCTGCCAGTCGGGGGTATAGCCTTCGATGCCGCTCCACACGCGAATCAGCTGCACATGCTCGAAGGCCGGCACGAAGCGGCGCAGTTCGCGCAGYTGGCGCAGCACGTTGTCGGGCTTCACGTAGGCGCGGATGCGSTCGGTGTACGCCGGCCCCTTGAGGCCRCCGCCGAAGACGATGTTGCCGCGTGAGATCTGGCGGAAGTACAGGCTCTCATGCTCGATCGGCGTAGAAACGCCGATGGAAGGGCCGATGGCATAGGGCAGCGGCTCGGTCACGCCCATCTGCGGGCCGCGCGCGTCCATCGGCACGCCCTCGCYGAACTGCTCGGCCATGCGGTTGGACCAGGCGCCGCACGCCACCAGCATTTGCGGTGCGCGAAAGCGCCGGCCATCGGCGGTGTGAGCGACAAAGCCATTGGCGTCGCGCTCGACCTGCATCACCTCGGCATGCTCGACGATCTGCGCGCCGGCGCGACGCGCGGCGCGCGCGAAGGCCGGGCCGGCCAGGCGCGGGTTGGCRTGGCCGTCCTGCGGCGAGTACGARCCTGCCACCACGCCGGGCGCAAAGATGCCCCAGCGCCGGCGCAACTGCTCGGCGCTGAAGAGCTSCAGRTCCAGYCCGAGCGGCTTCACGTCGCGSRCRTGTTGCTCGAGCACGGYGGCCTGCTGTTCGGTGTAGCACACGCGCAGGTGGCCGTACGGGACGAACTCGAGGTCYTCGCCCAGCAGTTCCTTCACGCGGCCCCAGACGGCACGCGCGCGATTGGCCAGCGGCATCTGGTGCAGGGCRCGTCCCTGGCGGCGCACATTGCCGAAGTTGGTGCCGCTGGCCTGGCGCCCGACCAGCTCGCGCTCCAGCAGCACCACCGAGAGGCCCTGCTGGCGCAGGAAGAAGGCGGTGGTGGTGCCCATCAGGCCGCCACCGAGCACCAGCACATCGGCGTCGTGCGTCTTGGATGCCGTGCTGCTCATGCCTTCACCTCGTGTGTATTCATCATCAGTGGCTTGACCGGTGCCTGCGAGCGCAGGCGACCGACTTGTTCGATCGGGATGCCGCAGGCCTGCGCCACGATCTCGGCCGCGGCATGGCCGCAGAAGCGGCCCTGGCAGCGGCCCATGCCGACGCGGCTGAAGGCCTTGGCCCGATTGACTTCCTGGCTGTCCAGTTCGCTCACGCAGCGGCGCAGCTCGCCCACSGTCACGGCCTCGCAGCGGCATACCACGGCGGCATCGGGCAGGGCGGCGGCCTGCGTGTGCGGCCACGGGAAGGCGCGCGCCAGCCCCTGGCGGAAGCGGTCCATCTGGTCGAGGRTGCGGCGCAGCGCAGCCGATTCCGCGGCGTATTGTGCGCGGCCCCGCTCATGCCCCAGGTCGGCCAGCGCCGCCAGCGCCGCGAGCCGGCCCGC
This sequence comes from Cupriavidus sp. 05T41, assembly GCF_056396525.1. NCBI lineage: Bacteria > Pseudomonadati > Pseudomonadota > Betaproteobacteria > Burkholderiales > Burkholderiaceae > Cupriavidus > Cupriavidus sp. 05T41. Next base: position 5,968 of record NZ_JBFTLQ010000172.1, on the reverse strand, counting down.
GGCTTCGGCCCCATCGGCACCGAGGATGCGCGCGCCGTCGCCGGCCAGGTAGACGCCGCGCGTGCTGCTGCGGCCGTCCGCGTCGATGCGCGGCAGCCACTGGCGGCTCACGGGGTCGAAGGCGAACTCGCAGCGCGCGAGGTCGGCCAGTTGCGTCTCGGCGCGCAGGTGCCAGCCCAGGCCGACGGCGTCGCASGCGAAGCGCTGCTCGCGTCCGCGCGCATCGCGCACGGTCACGSCCYGCACGCCAAGGCGGTCATCGCCGTCGATGCCCAGCGGCGTCACGCCCTGCAGCACCGGTACGCCGGCATGCTTGAGGCCGCGGATCAGTCCGAGGCCGCGCAGCGCCAGCCGGGGGCGCGCCAGCAGGCCGGTGATGGCACCCCAGGACTTATTGGCGGAGGACGTGTCGAGTACTGCCGCCACGCGCGCGCCGGCCTGCACGTACTGCGAGGCCACCAGGTAGAGCAGCGGCCCGCTGCCGAGGAAGACGACCTGCGCGCCGATGGCGCAGGCCTGTGCCTTGAGCGCGATCTGGGAAGCGCCCAGGCTGTAGCAGCCGGCGCGGTGCCAGCCGGGCACCGGCATGAGCCGGTCGGTGGCACCGGAGCACACCAGCAGKGCGTCGAAGGGCAGCGTCTGCGGCTCGTCCCCGCACACGACGTGCAACTCACCCTCGGTCAGGTTCCACGCCAGCGTGTTGGGACGGTAGTCGATCCGCGCGYGCAGCGCGTCGAAGTCGCGGTGCAGCGCCTGGGCCTTGTCGGCCTCGCTGCCATAGAGCTTGGCGTAGGAGCGTTKGAAGCCTTCGGGCTGGCGGCGGTAGATCTGGCCGCCGTCGCGCCGGCCTTCGTCGATCACGGTAGGGCGCAGTCCGGCCTGCGCCAGTGCCTGGGCCGCGCGTACGCCGGCGCGCACGCGGGCCGTCGCCGAATTCGCTGTCGCGCACGCGCCGGCCATTCAGCAGCAGTGCGACCAGAAGGGTGTCACCMGCCAGGGCGGTGGCACTGCGGCCATCGATGCGCAGGGTGATGGCGGGGCGGTCGGATTCTGCCAGCCGCAGGAATCGCGCGGGCAGTGGGGGAGCGTTGTCGGGCATGGGCGGCGGCTCGGCGTTGGTTTGGAAACAATGGGCTGACCGGACTGACTGAATGGGCTTTGCGGACTTCACAACAGGCTGGCCTGTGCCTCAAGCTTAGGGCGAGTGGCACATGGCGTGGTGCTGCATTCAGGGGACTGAGCGAAGCACGCTGCTGTTATGCGGGCCGTGGCAGCAGATTGTTTGGCAGAGGGCTTCCGGCAGCCTCGCGCAGCAGGCCAAGGCTGTCCAGCCATTGGTCCGGCGCCATGCCGCAGTGCATGGCGATGTCGTTGTGGTGATCGATCGGACTTATCCTGGGCCATATCGTTCGCGCGGAGCCAGAATGCCCTCGGGTTTATCCGAGGGATGCAAGAATCGTCCGCCTCGGGTGGCAGTTTCGCAATTCGATGCGGTAGCGCGGTCCGTAACGGAGACAAATGCTGAGACTTCTTGTCTAGCATGGAGGCATGAATCCACTATCGGTGCCGGCACGCGGCGCCCCTCCTTCCGTGCAAATATTCGACCCCCAGACAGTCTCCGTTCCCTCGGGCCATTTCATTGGCGGGCGGCTCGTGCCTGATGCCGGCCGCATCCCCGTGCGGCGCCCCTCCGATAACCAGGTGCATGCCGAGCTGCCGCTGGCTGACGCCGCCGCTGTGGATGCGGCGGTGCAGGACGCGTGGAAGGCGTGGCGTACCAGCGACTGGGCGCGCCGTGCCCCGCGCGAGCGAGCGCGCGTGCTGCGTCGCTGGGCCGACCTGATCGAAGCCGATGTGCAGGGTCTCGCGCCGCTCGAAGCGGTGTGCTCCACGCGGCCGGTGCACGCTGCCTCGGCCTGGGATGTGCCTTTCACCGCCGAAGGCCTGCGATTCTTCGCCGAATATGCCGACAAGGTCGGTGGGGACGTGGCGGCCACGCAGCACGATCACCTAGGCATGGTGGTGGCCGAGCCATATGGCGTGGTGGGTGCGATCACCCCATGGAATTTCCCGCTGGTGATGGTGTCGTGGAAGGTGGGCGCGGCGCTTGCCGCCGGCAACGCGGTGGTGCTCAAGCCTTCCGAGCTGACGCCGTTCTCCGCTGTGCGCCTGGCCCAGCTGGCGATCGAGGCGGGCGTGCCGCCGGGCCTGTTCAACGTGGTGCAGGGCGACGGGCGGACCACGGGCGATGCGCTCACGCGCCACCCCCTGATCTCGAAAATGACCTTTACGGGATCGACGCAAACGGGCGCCGCGATCATGGCCAGTTGCGCGTCGCATGGCCCCAAACCAGTCACGCTGGAACTGGGCGGAAAGAGCCCGCAACTGGTATTCGATGACGCGCCGGACCTCGATCGGCTGGCAGGCATCATTGCCGGCGCCATCACCGGCAATGCAGGCCAGGTATGTGTCGCGGGCTCGCGCCTGATTGTGCAGCGCGGCATTGCCGAGGCGCTGGTCGAGCGCATCGCGGCACGCTTTGCCGCGCTGCGGCCCGGTGCGACCTGGGATGACGCGGCGACGCTGCCGCCCATCATCTCGGCAGCACAGGCGGCGCGCATCCTCGACATCGTCGAGCGCGCGTGCTGCCCGGGCGCGCAGGTGCGCAGCGGCGGCGGGCTGTTCGACGGCGGGCCGGGCGGCGCATACTTCCAGCCCACGCTGATCGAAGGCGTGCGGGCGGACAATCCTGCCGTGCAGGAGGAAATCTTCGGTCCGGTGCTCACGGTGCAAACGTTCGACGACGAAGAAGAGGGCCTGGCGCTCGCCTCGCACGAGCGTTACGGCCTGGCCGCCGGCGTACACACTGCCGATATCGGAAGAGCGCTGCGCGCCATGCGCGGCATCGCCGCCGGCACGGTGTGGATCAACCGCTACGGGCGCAGTTCGGATTTTGTGATTCCCACCGGCKGCTACCACCAGTCGGGCATCGGCAAGGATCTGGGGCGCCAGGCCGTAGAGGCAAATTTGCGCTTCAAAAGCGTGCTGATCGATTTTGCTGCGGCGCGTTAGCGGTGCGTCATCACTCGCCTGCGCACCCCTGCGGTGCCAACCGCATGACCTGCCGCGGGACCCATGACAAACCGCAGTTTCGCCGCGTGCCACGGCCTCATTTCCATATAAACGCTATGCGGCCGCGTGCTTTAATCCTTTCGAAATAATTCTGTCGCCTGCGCCGGACAATGCGCGGCTCCACCCCGGTCGCCGACCGGAAAACCCTGAGGATCAGAGACCATGACCTTCCGTCCCAAGTACGTGACCTTCGACTGCTATGGCACGCTTACGCGTTTCCGCATGGGCGAAATGACGCGCGAACTGTTCGCAGATCGCATCCCTGCCGAGCAGATGGAGCAGTTCATCGCCGACTTCAGTGCCTACCGTTTCGACGAGGTACTGGGCGACTGGCAGCCCTACGAAGTGGTGCTGAAGAACGCCGTGCGCCGCCTGTGCAAGAAGTGKAAGATCCAGTACTTCGACACCGATGGCCAGCAATACTACGACGCCGTGCCGACGTGGGGCCCGCATGAGGATGTGCCCGCTGGCCTGGCCAAGGTGGCCAAGGAGATTCCGCTGGTGATCCTGTCGAACGCCTCGGACGCCCAGATCCAGAAGAATGTGGCCATGCTCGGCGCGCCGTTCCACCGCGTCTACACCGCGCAGCAGGCCCAGGCCTACAAGCCGCGCCTGAAGGCCTTCGAGTACATGCTCGACTCGCTGGGCTGCAACCCGGAGGATGTGCTGCACGTGTCGTCGAGCCTGCGCTACGACCTGATGTCGGCTGACGACATCGGCATCGTTAACAAGGTTTTCGTGAACCGTGGTCACGGCCCGGGCAACGCGGCGTACCGCTACACMGAGATCCAGGATATCGGTGGCCTGCCCGGCGTCGTCGGCCTTTGAATTGAGCTTCCACAGTTCCATCCCCACCATGAAGCTTGATTCCTACTGGAACGATTCGGTGCCAAGACTGGTACTGGACGCGCACAATCTGCCGCCGCAGGTCGATGTGGCCATCATCGGCGGCGGCTTCACGGGGCTCTCGGCGGCGCTGGCGCTGGCGCGGCGTGGCGCCAGCGTGGTGGTGCTGGAGGCCGGCGCCACCGTGGCGCCCGAGGCCTCGGGGCGCAATGGCGGCCATGTGAACAACGGGCTGGCGGTGGACTACGCGGAGCTGGCTGCCAGGGTGGGCGTGGAACGCGCCCGCGGCTGGTACCACGCCTATGACGACGCGGTCGATACCGTGGAGCGTATCGTGCGCGACGAGGGCATTGCCTGCGACTTCCAGCGCAACGGCAAGCTCAAGCTCGCCACCAAGGCTCACCAGATGGACGCGCTGCGGCGCAGCGCCGAGCGCCTGGTCGTCGACGGCGTGGATACCGACGTGGAAATTCTCGACGCGGCGCGCGTGGGTGCCGAGGTGCAGAGCGAGCGTTTTCACGGCGGCCTGCTGTACAAGCGCAGCGGCCAGATGCATATGGGCCGCTTCGCGCAAGGACTGGCCGTGGCAGCACAGCGCCATGGCGCACAGATCCACACTGGCACCTGCGTGCTCCGCATCGAGCGTGTGCAAGGCCAGGTGCACCGCCTGCACACCGAGCGCGGCACGGTGCTGGCCCGGCAGGTGCTGCTCGCTACCGGGGCATCGCGCCACGGCGGCTACGGCAGCTTCGGCTGGCTGCGCCGTCGCATCGTGCCGATCGGCAGTTTCATCGTTACCACGGAGCCGCTGGGCGTCGAACGCGCTAGGGCACTGCTGGCCAAACGCCGTACCTATGTCACGGTGGCGAACATTCACCATTACTTCCGCCTCACGCCCGACCACCGGCTGGTGTTCGGCGGCAGGGCGCGCTTTGCCGTCTCCAGCCCGCAGCAGGATGCTGCCAGCGGGGAGATCCTGCGCGCCGGCCTGGCCCAGATMTTCCCGCAGCTCGGCCACGTCCGGCTCGACTATTGCTGGGGCGGATTGGTCGACATGACGCAGGACCGCCTGCCGCATGCAGGCGAGCACGACGGCCTGTTCTACTCCATGGGCTATAGCGGGCATGGCACGCAGATGTCGGTGCACATGGGCGAGCGCATGGCTGCGGTGATGGCCGGCGACGCGGCTGCCAATCCGTGGCGCGAGCGCGACTGGCCCGCCATTCCCGGGCATTTTGGCCCGCCGTGGTTCCTGCCTGCGGTGGGCTTGTACTACCAGCTCAAGGACCGGCTTGCTTGAGCTTTGCGCACCTGCTGAGCTTTCGCCGCGATCCCGCTGTTTCCCTCTCAGAATAATCAGGAGCACAACCAACCATGAACGATAGCGGTAATGAGTTCGAGAGCATTGTCGGTCCCGGCGAAAGCCTTCGTGTGATGGATCTGCTCAAGCGCGGAGCCACGCGGCGTGACGTGCTGGCGATGCTGCTGGCGGGCGGCATGCAGGCCACGCTGGCCGGCAGCCTGGCTGGCATGGCCGCCAAGGCCCATGCAGAGACGCCAAAGCGTGGTGGCCGTATCCGCGTGGCCGTTGCCACGGGAGCCGCCTCCGATACGCTCGATCCGGCCAAGCAGTCGAACCAGAACGACTACGTGCGCTGCAACATGGTCTACAACGGGCTGACCTCGCTCGATAGGAGCCTGACGCCGCGGGCTGCCCTGGCCGAATCGTTCAACACCACCGATGCCAAGACCTGGGTCTTCACGCTGCGCAAGGGCGTGGCCTTCCACGACGGCAAGGCGTTGTCCCCGGCCGACGTGGTGTATTCGATCATGCGCCACAAGGACCCCGCCACCGCTTCCAAGGCCAAGGTGCTGGCCGAGCAGATCGAGAGCGTGAAAGCCACCGGCCCGAACGAGGTCACGGTGGTGCTCACCAGCCCCAATGCCGACCTGCCGGTGATCCTGGGCACCTTCCACTTCCTCATCGTCA
>NZ_JBFTLQ010000171.1:0-5309 GCF_056396525.1 Cupriavidus sp. 05T41 | reverse complement strand
CATGTCGGTGACGCCGTTGGCGGCGAGGGTTTCGACAAAGGCTTCCGAGGGGGTCATGGCCTGCGGGCCGGTGGTGGCGGGGGCGTCGGTGGTGGCCTGGCGCAGGGATTCGGGGAGGTGTTCGCTCATGGTGGTGGGTCTCCGGGCTTGAATTCAAAACGGAACGATTTGTTCCGGATACTGTGTGTTTGACGAACTGTAGGTCGGTAGTTCGCGATGGTCAATAGGGAAAATCAATAAACGGAATGATTTGTCTCTAAAATAGAAACCGTACTAAGATAGGTCAAAGCGCGGGTGACCCGCGGCTGGCGGCGCATGCGCGCCGCCGCGACGACAAGGTGCGGAGGAGAGCGAAGTGAGCGAAATCGTGATGGGCAAGCCGGACACAATGGTCGCGGCTCGCACCCTGTTCGGCATCGATTCGGGCCTGATGGTGCCGGCGTTCCGCGAACGCGACGACCATGTGCCGGAGATCGATCCGGCCTACCGTTTCAACCCCGAAGTGACGCTGGCGATCCTGGCGGGCTTTACCCGCGACCGCCGCGTGATGGTGCAGGGCCTGCACGGCACCGGCAAATCGACCCATGTCGAGCAGGTGGCGGCTCGCCTGAACTGGCCGTGCGTGCGCGTGAACCTCGACGGGCATATCAGCCGGCTCGACCTGGTCGGCAAGGACGCCATCGTCGTGCGCGACGGGCGGCAGGTCACGGAATTCCAGGAAGGGATCGTGCCCTGGGCATTGCAGCGCCCGGTGGCGCTGATCTTMGACGAATACGACGCCGGGCGCCCGGATGTGATGTTCGTGATCCAGCGCATGCTGGAGCGCGACGGCAAGTTCACGCTGCTCGACCAGAACCGCGTGATCCATCCCCATCCCGCCTTCCGCATGTTCGCCACCACCAACACCGTGGGGCTGGGCAACCTGAACGGCATGTACCACGGCACGCAGATGCTCAACCACGCGCAGATGGACCGCTGGAACGTGGTGGCCACGCTGAACTACCTGCCGCGCGCGGAAGAGGCGGGCATCGTGCTGGCGCGGGTGCCGGAACTGGCAGGCGAGGCCGGGCGCGCGCTGGTCGAATCCATGGTGAGCGTGGCGGAGCTCACGCGCAAGGGCTTTGCCACGGGAGACCTCTCCACGCTGATGTCGCCGCGTACCGTGATCAGCTGGGCGGAGAACTGCCAGATCTTCCGCGATCCGGCGCTGGCCTTCCGGCTGAGTTTTCTCAACAAATGCGACGACGCCGAGCGGCCGGTGGTGGCCGAGTACTTCCAGCGCTGCTTCGGGCGGGAACTGGATCCCGCGCGCGAAGCCGCGCCGGAGCCGCGCTGATGGCGGCGGACCGCCAGGCGGCGCGCCGCCATCAGCAGCGCGAAGCGCTGTGCGCGGCAGCAGTGCGCGCCCTCACCGGCGACGCCGCGCTGCACTATCGCGTCGGCCGCCTGTGCCGGGGCACCCGGCMGCTGCCGCTGCACGCGCCCCACATGCGCACCGATGCGCAGGCCGACGACTTTGCATCCCTGCGCGGCGCGGCGGACGGCGCCGCCTTGCGCCTGGCGCGCTCCGAGCCGGAACTGCACCGCCAGCTGTGCCCGGGCGATCCGGTCGAGCGGCTGGTGTTCGAGTTGCTGGAGCAACTGCGCTGCGAGTCGCTGCCGCCGGCCGGCATGCCGGGCCTGGCGCAGAACCTGAGGCACCGCTTCGAAGCCTGGTCGCGCGCCTTCCATCGCGCCGGCCTGGCCGAGACCCAGCTGGGCATCCTGCTGTACACGGTGGCGCAGATCGCGTGGTCGCGGCTTTCGGGCTGGCCGGTGCTGCCGGACACCGAGGACCTGATCGAAGCCACGCGGGCCGCCATCGTGCCGGTGCTCGGCGTGCCGCTGGCGGGCTTGCGCCGGCATCGCGCGGAACAGGGCGCGTTCGCCGCGCATGCGCTGGCGATCGCCAGGCTGCTTGGYGACATGTTGCGCTCTGCCCGCGCGGCGCAGGCGCAGGACGGCACCGGGGACGAGCAGGATGAGCAAGCCGTGCGCGTGGCGTTTTCGCTGGCGCTCGGTTGCGAGGACGATGAGCACGAGGCGATGGCCCCGGCGGCGACGGGCACCAGCCGCGTGCTGCAGGCCGCGGCCGGCGGCTATCGCGCCTACACCACCCGCTACGACCGCGAGATCGCGCCCGGCAAGCTGGTCCGCAAGGCCTTGCTTGCCGAGTATCGCGAACGTCTCGACCGCCGCATTGCCGAGCAAAGCATCCATGTGGCCCGGCTGGCGCGGGCGCTGAGCGCGGCGCTGGCCGTGCCGCAGCGCGATGGCTGGTCGTTCGGCGAGGAGCACGGCCGCATCGATGGCCGGCGCCTGGCGCAACTGGTCAGCTCGCCGGCCGAGCGGCGGCTGTTCCGCCTGGAGCGCCACAAGCTGCAGGCGGACTGCGCGGTCAGCCTGCTGATCGATTGCTCCGGCTCGATGAAGGCGCATATCGAGCGGGTGGCCATGCTGGTGGACGTGCTCGCGCGCGCGCTCGACCAGGCCGGCGTGGCCAGCGAGGTGCTCGGCTTCACCACCGGCGCCTGGAACGGTGGCCGCGCCCGGCTCGACTGGCTGGCGCGGGGCCGCCCCGCGCATCCCGGCCGCCTGAACGAAACCTGCCACATGGTGTTCAAGGACGCGGCAAGCCCCTGGCGCCGCGCCCGCGCCGGTATCGCCGCGCTGTTCAAGGCCGACCTGTTCCGCGAAGGGGTGGACGGCGAGGCTGTCGAATGGGCCTGCGCGCGCCTGCTGGCGCGCGCCGAGACGCGGCGGATCCTGATCGTGATCTCCGACGGCAGCCCGATGGATACCGCCACGGGGCATGCCAACGATGCCTGGTACCTGGACAACCACCTGAAGGAAGTGGTGGCGCGCCACGACACGCCGCGCGGCGTGGAAGTGCTGGGCCTGGGCGTCGGGCTGGACCTCAGCCCCTATTACCGCCGCTGCCTGGCGCTGGACCTGTCGGTGGCGCCGGCCATGCCGGTGTTCGCCGAGATCGTGCGATKGATCGGCGGGCGCGGCTGAACCGCCGCCCGGAACCGCCGCCCGGAACCGMCGGCCGGAACCGCCGCCCGGAACCGCCGCCCGGAACCGCCGGCCGGAACCGTCGCCCGGAACGGACGTGCGCATGGCGCGGGGCGGCGAACGGCCTGCCCCGCGCTCAGGCGCTACAGCAAGCCGTGCCCATCGCCGCCAGCCGCAGCAGCCCCGGCAGCATCAGGTAAGCCCCGATCACCACCAGCACGCCGAAGGCGATGCGCCGCGTCGCCAGCGCCGAAAGCGGCGGCGGATAGCGCCGCGCAGCGATCGTCGTCAGCGCCACCACGGGCACGGCCAGCGCGGCCTCGAGCCAGATATCGGCGCCGAGCTGCCCCTGCCAGGCGCTGAACAGCGTGCGCGTGACGGAAGTCGCCGTGAACACCAGGATCAGCGCGCAGCGKATTTCCACCAGCGACAAGGGCTGGCGATAGAACTGGAAGATCAGCGGCGKCCCGGAGACGCCGAACATGCCGCTGAGCAGGCCGCCGAAGACGCCGCTCATGAAGAAGCTGCGGTCGCCGGAGCGTTGCCGCAGCGGGGCGGGGCGCAGCGCCGCGCTCAGGCCGCCATACAGCACCACCGCTCCCAGCAGCCATTGCAGGATGCCCGACGCGCTGCTGCTCAGGTAGTCGAGCAGCAGCACGCCCGCCACCACCGACGGCAGGATGCCCAGCGTGGCCGCGCCCACCGCGCGCCAGTCGACGTGATGCAGCTTGCCGGGCAGGGCCACCGCGCTGTTGGCCAGCGTCACCAGGCTGACCACCATGGCCRCGCTGGCCACCGGCGCCAGGCCGAGGCCGCTGGTCGCGCCCATCACGATCATGCCGAGGCCGAAGCCGGTCACGGTCTGGAAGTAGCTTGCCGCGCCCATCAGCGCGAGCAGCGGCAGCAGGTGTTCGGTGCTMATGGCAGTGACGCGGCCATGGCGTTCCCGGCGGGCTGGGGGGGCCGTGTCTGCGCGGCGGCGGCCTGGGCCTGCACCGCCGTGACCRCGATCACGTAGTAGACGTCGTCGGCGCTGCAGCCGCGCGACAGGTCGTTGGCCGGCTGCTGCAGGCCCTGCAGCAGCGGCCCGATGGCCTTGGCGCCGCCCACGCGCTCGGCCAGCTTGTAGCCGATATTGCCGGCTTCCAGGTTGGGGAAAACCAGCACATTGGCGCGGCCTTCCACCTTCGAATGCGCGATCTTCTTCGCGGCGATCTMGGCCACGATGGCCGCGTCGAGCTGCACGTCGCCGTCGATCGCCAGCGCGGGGCGCCGTTCCTGCACCAGGCGGGTTGCCTCCACCACCTTGTCGACCGCCGCGTGCCTGGCGCTGCCGCTGGTGGAGAACGACAGCATCGCCACGCGCGGCGCATCCATCAGCAGGCTCTGCGCGCTGTCGGCCGCGGCCATGGCGATCTCGGCCAGCTCGCCGGCATCGGGGTCCACCACCAGCCCGCAATCGGAAAAGATCAGTCCGCCCTTCAAGGCATGGAACGGTTCGCAGAGCATCATCAGGAAAAAACTCGACACCAGCCTGAACGCGGGATCGATGCCGATGATCTGGATGGCGGTGCGCACCACGTCGGCGGTGGTGTGCACCGCGCCGGCCACCGAGCCGTCGGCATGGCCCAGGCGCACCATCAGGTTKGCGAAGCACAGCGGCTTGAGCACCTCGCGCTTCKCTTGCTCCAGCGTCATGCCCTTCCTGCCGCGCAGCGCGAACAGCTTGTGCGCGAACGACGGTGTGAGCGCGGAGGTGGCAGGGTCKATCAGGTCCATGCCGGCCAGGTCGATGCCGTCGCCGGCGGCGGCCTGGCGGATGCGCGCCGCGTCGCCCACCAGCACGATGCGGGCAATGGCCTCGCGGCTGGCGCGTTGCGCGGCCTGCAGGATGCGCGGGTCTTCGGCCTCGCACAGCACGATGCGCCGGGGCGCGGCGCGGGCGCGCTCGATGATGCGGTTGATCGCTTTCATTGGGTCGGGCTCAGGGGTTCGGTCGCGGCGGTTCGGTTGCGTCAGTTCTGTCGCTGCGGGACAGTCGCCGCAGCGACAGGGCCGGAAGCGGCGCGGGCCGCCTCCGGCGTGCTCAGGGACTCAGGGACTCAGGGACTCAGACGAAGTCCTTGTACTTGTCGAGGGTGCGCACGGGCTTGGCGAGCGCATCGCGGCGGAACGGGTCGCCGAGCTCGCGGGTGCACATGATCTCGATGATGGTGGTCTTGCCGTGATTCATCTGCAGATCGATGGCGCGC
>NZ_JBFTLQ010000170.1:0-5364 GCF_056396525.1 Cupriavidus sp. 05T41 | reverse complement strand
GGCGCTGCTGGCCTACCAGCGCGCTGAACGGAAACGGCAAGCGCGAGCGCTGTGCGGCGGCKGTCATCGGGAGGCTCCTTCCAATGCCTGCTCGCTGTCGAGCAGGTGYTGTTCGAGTTGGGCGCGGCGCTCGCCGGGCGCCTGCCACAGGCCGCGCTKCGCGGCCTCGAGCAGGCGCTCGCAGATGGCGTGCAGCGCGCGCGGGTTGTGCCGGCGCAGGAAAGCGCGCGTGTCGGCGTCGTTCACGTAAGCGTCGGTCACCAGCGCGTACTGGTGGTCGGATACCACGCGCGTGGTGGCGTCGAAGCCGAACAGGTAGTCCACGGTGGCGGCCATCTMGAAGGCGCCCTTGTAGCCGTGGCGCTTGACGCCGTCGATCCACTTGGGATTGACCACGCGCGCGCGGATCACGCGGCTKATTTCTTCCTGCAGCGTGCGGATGCGCGGTGCGGCCGGGTTGCTGTGGTCGCCATGGTAGATGGCCGGCTGCGCGCCGCCGAAGGTGCGCGCGGCGGCGGCCATGCCGCCCTGGAACTGGTAGTAGTCGTTGGCGTCGAGCAGGTCGTGCTCGCGGTTGTCCTGGTTCTGCACCACGGCGTCCAGGCCCGACAGGCGCTGCGCAAAGCTGGCGCGTGCCTCCACGCCGTCGGTGCCCTGCCCGTAGGCGTAGCCGCCGGCATGCAGGTAGGCCTGGGCGAGGTCGTTGTCGTCCTGCCAGGCGCGGCTGTCGATCAGGTCCTGCAGCCCGGTGCCGTAGCCGCCCGGGCGCGCGCCGAACACGCGCCAGCCGGCGCGCCGGCGCGCTTCGGCGGCGGGCAGGCCCTGCGCTTCCAGGCKGGCGCGCTCGGCCAGCACGCGCTCGCGCAGGGGGTTGAGTTCGGGCGGCTCGTCCAGTTCGGCCACGGCCTGCACTGCGGCGTCGAACAGGCGCATGACGTTGGCAAAGGCATCGCGGAAGAAACCCGACACGCGCAGCGTCACGTCCACGCGCGGGCGGTCGAAGATCGCCATCGGCAGGATCTCGAAGTCGGTCACGCGGAAGCTGCCGGCCGCCCAGCGCGGCCGCACGCCCATCAGCGCGAAGGCCTGCGCGATGTCGTCGCCGCCGCTGCGCATGGTGGCCGTGCCCCATACCGACAGCCCCACCRCCTGCGGATAATCGCCATGTTCCTGCAGATGGCGCTCGATMAGTTGATTGGCGGACTTGAGGCCGAGCGTCCAGGCCGTGCGCGTGGGCACCGCGCGCGTATCGACCGAGTAGAAATTGCGGCCGGTGGGCAGCACGTCGGGGCGGCCGCGCGATGGCGCGCCGCTCGGGCCKGGCGGCACGAATTGCCCGGCCAGCCCGCGCGCGAGCTGCCGCATTTCCTGCTCGCCGCAGGCGTCCAGCGCCGGCGCCACCTCGCCATGCAGGCGCGCCAGCACGGCGGCGGCCTGCGGCAGGCCGGCCGGCACTGCATCGTCGCCGAGCAACTGCGCCGCCAGCATTTCCAGTCGTTCGCGCGTGTCACCGTGGTGACGCCATGCGCCGGCATCGACGGCCATCAGCAATGCCGGGCGCGGCCCCTGCCACGGCGCGCCCCAGTCCGCGTCGAGCGGATCGAAGCCCTCGCCCAGCCCGAGATCGGCGGCGAGCGCGGCCAGCAGGCTGGCCTGCGCGCCCCGGCCGTCGCCGCTCGGGAAACGGCCCAGCGCGAGCAGCGTGTCGCGCCGCTGGCGGCCTTGCGGCGACACGCCGAAGACATGCAAGCCATCGCGGATCTGCGATTCCTTCAGCTCGCACAGATAGGTGTCGGTACGATTGAGCAGCGCATCCTCGCCGTCGCTGTCGGCCGGCGCGTCGATCCCCAGCTCGCGGTGCAACTGCTGGTCCACGATCAGCTTGAGGATGGACTTGCGCAGCAGCCGCGCGCGGCGCGGGTCCACCGCCAGCGCCTCGTAGTATTCGTCGACCTGGCGTTCCAGGTCCTGCAGCGGGCCGTAGTTCTCGGCGCGCGTGAGCGGCGGCATCAGGTGGTCGATGATKACAGCCTGCGCGCGCCGCTTGGCCTGCGCGCCCTCGCCCGGGTCATTGACGATGAACGGGTAGAGATGCGGCAGCGGGCCGAGGATGGCGTCTGGCCAGCAGGAGTCGGCCAGCGCCACGCTCTTGCCGGGCAGCCATTCCAGGTTGCCGTGCTTGCCGACGTGGACCACGGCATCGGCGCCAAAGGCATGGCGCAGCCAGAAATAGAAGGCCAGGTAGCCGTGCGGCGGCACCAGTTCGGCGTCGTGGTAGCTGGCGTAGTCCTGCGCGCCGGTGGTGCCGGCCGCCAGCGCGTAGGCGCGCGCCGGCTGCAGGCCGATGAACAGATGTCCGCTGCGCACGCCGGCGATCATGAAGCGGCCCTGCCGCACCATCGGGTCCTGCCCGGGTTCGCCCCATTGCGCGGCGATGGCACGCTGGTTTTCCTCGGGCAGGCTACGCAGGTGGCCCAGGTAGTCCGCCATCGGCAGGCTCTGGAAGGCCGGGCGCCAGCCGTGCTGGGCAAGGTCGTTGGTGATGCCCTGCGTCAGCCCGCGCATCAGTTCGTCGCCGTCGGCGGGCAGGCCTTCGCAGTGATAGCCGTGCTCGCGCAGCGCGGCGAGGATGCCCACCACCGAGGCGGGCGTATCGAGGCCCACGCCATTGCCGATGCGCCCTTCGCTGGACGGATAGTTGGCCAGCACCAGCGCCACGCGCTTGTCGGCGTTGGGCATCCGGCGCAGGCGGCACCAGCGCCGGCTCAGCGCCGCCACGAAGGCGATGCGCTCCGCGTCGGGCTGGTAGCGCACCACGTCCACCTCGGTATGCGGGCAGCGGTAGGACAGGCCCTTGAAGCTGACCGCGCGCGTGATGATGCGGCCGTCCACCTCGGGCATGGCGATGTGCATGGCCACGTCGCGCGCGCCCAGGCCCTGGTTGTCGCGCAGCCAGTCCTCGCRGTTGCCGCCGCTGAGCACCACTTGCAGCACCGGCGCGTCGCCGGCCAGCGCCAACGTCTGCGGCGCATCGAGCGACGACACCGCGAAGGCCGTGGTATTGAGCACCAGCGCCGCGCGGTGTTCCGCGCAGAGCTGCTGCAATACCTCGCGGCACAGGGTGTCCTTGAGCGAATTCACCGCCAGCGGCAGCGGGTTGAGGCCCTCGGCTCGCAGCGCGGCKATCAGCGCATCGAACACATCGGTGTTGCCGGCCTGCAGGTGGGCGCGGTAGAAGACCAGCGCCGCCACCGGCGCATCCGCAATMCAGTMGCGCTGCCAGTCCGCCATCGTGGCGACGCCGTGGGCCGGATGGTAGAGCGCGGCCTGCGGCAGCACGCGCGGCTGCAGCGCCGGCTCGCCCCAGCCGAAGGCGTGGTGGGCCAGGCAGCGGAAGAACTGCTCTGCATTGTCGGCGCCGCCCTCGCGCAGGTAGCGCCACAGGGTATGGGACAGCGCCGGCGGCGCGTTGCCGCGCGCCAGCAGGTTGGCGTCCTCGGCCAGGTCGCCGGAGAACATCACCAGCAACTGGCCGCGCGCGCGCGCCAGTTCGGTCAGCCGCTCCAGGCCGTAGGCCCAGTCGCTGTCGCCGCCGAGGTGATCCACCACCACCACGCTCGCGTGCTGCAGCACGTCGTCCACGTACATGTCGAGCGAGGCGGGCTGGCGCAGGTACATCTGGTTGGCCAGCCGCACCGTGGGGAAGTCTTCGCCCAGGCGCGGGAACACGCCGGCCAGCAGCGACAGCGTAGTGTCCGCCGCGCTCAGCACCACCATGCGCGCCGGGCTCTGCACGATGCGCACCACGCCGGCGTTGTCGTCGACGAAGCCGCMCGGGCGGGTGGAAAGCAGGTGCATCGCGTGGCGGACGTGTCAGGGCTGCGGCGTCAGGCTTGCGCCGTGGCCAGCGCAGCCTCCAAGGCGGCCTGCAGCGTGGCCTGCTCCAGCTCCTGGCCGATCAGCACGATGCGCGTGGACTGCGCCTCGCCMGGCTGCCAGCGGCGGTCGAAGTAGCCGTCGAAGCGGCGGCCCACGCCATGCAGCACCAGCCGCATGGGCTTGCCGGGCAGCTTGGCGAAACCCTTGATGCGGTAAATGGTGTGCTGCTCCACCAGTTGCTGCAAGGCGCCGACCAGATGGTCGCGCTCCACTTCGCCCAGCTCCACCACCACCGAATCGAATTMGTCGTGATGATGGTCGGCATGCTCGGGATCGTCGGCGGAGCCGTGGTGGTCCGGGCGCAGGTGGATGCTGTCCTCGGACGCGCGGTTCAGACCCAGCAGCAGCGCCACGTCGAGCTTGCCGCCCTGCGCGCCGACGATCTTCACCTCGGCCGGGATCTCCGGGCGGATCAGCGCCTCCACCTCGGCGCGCTGCGCGGCGTCGATCAGGTCGGTCTTGTTGAGGATGACGAGGTCGGCCGCGCCGAGCTGGTCTTCGAACAGTTCGTGCAGCGGCGATTCGTGGTCGAGATTGGGATCGGCCTTGCGCTGCGCGTCCACCGCGTCCGGGTCGGCGGCGAACTGGCCGGCCGCCGCGGCGGCACCATCGACCACGGTGACCACCGCGTCCACGGTGAAGGCGTTCTTGATGCTGGGCCAGTTGAAGGCTTGCACCAGCGGCTTGGGCAGCGCCAGGCCGGAGGTTTCGATCAGCACGTGGTCGATGTCGGCGCGGCGCTCCAGCAGTTGCTCCATCACCGGGAAGAACTCTTCCTGCACGGTGCAGCACAGGCAGCCGTTGGCCAGTTCATAGAGCTGGCCGTTGCTCTCGCCCGACTCGTCGCAGCCGATGCCGCAGCCCTTGAGGATCTCGCCGTCGATGCCCAGTTMGCCGAATTCGTTGACGATCACCGCGATGCGGCGCCCGCCGGCGTTCTCGAGGATATGGCGCAGCAAGGTGGTCTTGCCGCTGCCCAGGAAGCCGGTGACGATGGTTGCGGGAATCTTGCTGGTCTGCATGGTGGCGGGCTCGGGAAATCAGGCGTTTGGAAAGCGGGGTCCGGCTTGCGGCAGCCGGTGGAAACGAGGCGAACAGCATAAAGACATCGTGCGGTACTGTCCACCGCCGCGCCGCTAGCGCTGGGCCTGCCGGCGCCGGCCCCGGTGCCATTCCACGCCGGCACCGGCGCCGACCAGCAACAGCATCAGTGCCGCCATCCACCACGCCTCGCGTGGCCGCAGACCGGCAAGCGGCGCCGAAGGCGCAAGGTTGAGCGTGCGCGCTTCGAGCAACCGGCCGACCACGTGTTCKKTCGTGCGCGGCAACGGCGGCAACKGCGGCACCGGCGGCGCCKGCTTTGGCGGCGTGGCAACCGTGCGAGCGGCCGCCGTTGCCGCCACTGGCCGCGCCGGGCCGCTGCCC
>NZ_JBFTLQ010000169.1:0-5395 GCF_056396525.1 Cupriavidus sp. 05T41 | reverse complement strand
GGTCTGGGTCGGGCAGCAGGCCCGGGCGGTGCAGCGGCGCGCCGCTGCGCGCCAGGCCGGCGGCCACGCGCAACGGCGCGGCGGGCAGCAGGGATTCGGCGAGGTCGGCGCCGCCCTGGGACGGATMCTTGGCGTCGCTGCCGTCGTGGTCGGCCTGGTCAAAGGCCGTTGCGGCAAAGACCGCGGGCGACCCGCGGTCCTGATCMGCACCGCCGGCCGCCACGGCGCACGCATGCTGCGTCCGGTCGGCAGGCAATCCGGTGTTGCCGCTTGCGMACACGCTAGCGCCTGCCCAGCTCTGGAAGGGCATGACGGCAAGCATCAGGAGCAGCAACAGCAAGMGAATGGGGCGCACGGAAAATACGTCTGGTTCGGAATCGTGGAATCGAATCGTGAATCGCAGTGTTCGACACGAAACCGTGCCAGGAATTCTACAGGATGCGGCATTCGCAGCGGTGCTGCCATCCCCGGTGGCGCAAGCCGCACTTGGATCGCTGGACCGGCCAGCGGTTCAGCCGAGGATCTTCTGCGCGGCACGCGTGCCCCACCAGGCAGCTTCCTCGAATACCGACAGGCCGGACAGGTCGGCGTGCGCGAACAGGATGCGGCCGTCGGCCGCGCGCAGCGCCGCGCTGCCGGCATTGGAGAGGAAGCCGGTGCGCGGCGAGGCCATGGCATGGCCGCGCACGGTGATCTCCACCGCATCCGCGTGGCGCCAGAAGGCGCGGCCGTAGACGGCGTGCAGGTCGGCGGTGGCATAGTCCATCAGCTCGGCGGGGCTGGCCCCGGCGAGCCAGCCGCGCACATCCGCAGGCGCGCGGGGAGCCGTACCCGTTGATGCGGCCGGGTCCAGCGGACAGTAGGCAGTGAAGACGGTGGCCGCCGGCATGGCCTGGCGGATCAGCTGGTGCGTGCTGACCACATAGCCCAGCCCGCGCCCGCCGTGGACCACGTTGTCCCAGGCCAGCGGCACGCCCGGCTGCTCGGGCGGGAAGCCGCGCAGGCGGAAGCTCGAGACCAGCCACGGCGCGCTGGGCGGAAGGTGCCGGGCGGGGTCGAAGCCGAACGCGCCAAGTTGCGCCACATGGGTGGCCACGTGCAGCGGCATGGCGCAGATCACGCGGCGCGCGCGGATGCGATACAGCCGCGGCGCGCCGGCCGCTCCGCCGCCGGGCCACCGCGCGCACAGCACCTCCACCTCGCGGCCTTGCTCGCGTACCTGCACGGCCATGCCAGGCCGGCGCCAGGGCCCGGCCCCGGCGCCGGCGCGGTGCGCATCGATGCGCGCCGACAGCCGCGTCACCAGCGTGTGCAGGCCGTCGGGCCAGGTCAGCACGGCGCCGTCGGCGGCGTTGGCGGCATGGCCGGCGCGGCTGGCKAAGTAGTACACGCCCGCCCAGGCCGAGATCACGTCATGGCCGGCGCCGTAGTCGTCGCGGCAGCAGTAGTCCACATAGCCATGCAGCGTCGGCGAGGTAAAGCCCTCGGCGCTCATCCACTGGCGCATGCTCTGCCGGTCCAGCGCGGTCCAGGCCGGGTCCTGCGAGGCGAGCGCCAGCGGAATCGCGAAGGCCTTGCGGCCGTCGCTGCCGCGCGCGTCCTTGAGCCGCTCCATGCGCGCMAGGAAGCGCGCGTGCTGCGCCGCCTCTGCCGGCGCSACGGCCTCGCTGGGCAGCAGGCCGTCGTGCCACTTGCCATCGAAGAACAGGCGTTCGTCCGGGGCATGCACCAGCGCGCGCTCGTCGAACTCCGGGCGCGGCGCGAACGGATCGCGCGCGATCACGCCGGTGTCGGCCAGCATCTCGCGGATGTGGACGGATTCCAGCGAGGGCAGGGGCAGGTAATGCGCGCCGCGCGGAAACGCCAGCTCGCCGAAGCTGCCCCCCGCCGCGTTGCCACCGAACTCCGGGCCCTCCACCAGCACGAAGTCGCGCATGCCCGCGCGCGCCAGTTGCCAGGCCGCGCTGAGCCCGGCCACGCCGCCGCCGAGAATGGCGACATCGGTCACGATCTCTTCCTGCGGCGCCGTCCAGCTMGCGGCGTCCCGCAGCGCATGGCCCTCGGCCATGCCCGGGCGCAGCACCATGGGCGCCGGCTCGCGCAGGCCGACCCCGGCCAGGAAGCGGCGCGCCTCGTCGCCGAGCTGGTCGCAGCCGGCCAGCAGGCCGGTGCCGGCGGCGCCCGCGGCAGCGATCAGGAAGCGGCGGCGGTCCATGCTCTCTCCCTGTGAGCGCCCGCACGGGTTGGTCCGGCAGCGCAGCGACGATGAAGCGAAGCTGTCCTGGCCCGGCGCGCGACCGCAGGCAGGACAAGCGGCACGGCAAGGCCGCGCGACGTCGCCAGGATCACGCTGAGGGTGCCGCTAGCGGATGACATTGCGCCAGTCCTGCTCGAAATCGTGCACCAGCGTCTGCTCGTTGAGCCGGTTCGGGCGCGCCTCGCGCGGCGCCATGTCGGCGGGGAAGCGGAACATCAGCGCGGTGCTGTCGGCATCGAGGAACCTGAGCGGCACGTCGTAGCTGGCCGGCGGCGTGTAGTCGGCGCGCTTGCCGGCCAGGATGAAGCCCCATTCGCCGAAGGACGGCACATAGGCGTGGTACGGCCAGGTGTGCAGCCCGGCCTCGCGCAGCGTGGCGTCGATGTCCCAGAACGAGCGCGGCGCGAAGTACGGCGAGGTGGACTGCACCACCGCATAGCCCTTCTCGGCCAAATGGTGCGAGAGCAGCTTGTACATCGGCACCGAGTACAGCTTGCCGAGGCCGAAGTTGGACGGGTCGGGCAGGTCKACGACGATGGCGTCGAACATGTCGTCGTGCTGCTCCAGCCACTGCGCGGCATCGGCGTTGACCACCTGCACGCGCGCGTCCTTGAGCGAGCCCTGGTTGAGCGCCACCAGCGGCGCGCTGCGCGAGAACAGCGTGGTCATGGCGGGGTCCAGGTCCACCAGCGTGATGTGTTCGATATTGCGGTGCTTGAGGATCTCGCGCACCGCCAGGCCGTCGCCGCCGCCGATCACCAGCACGCGCCGCGCCCACGGCAACGACTGCAGCAGCGGATGCACCAGCGCCTCGTGGTAGCGGTGCTCGTCGCGCGAGGAGAACTGCAGGTTGCCGTTGATGTAAAGGCGCAGGTCGTCCTTCCAGCGCGTGATCACCAGGCGCTGGTAGGGCGTGCTTTCGCTGTGGATGATCTCGTCGCCGAACATGCCGCGCTCTGCCCAGTGCGTGAGGCGCCCCGAGCCGGCGAAGCCGCCCGCCAGCAGCACCAGCACCAGCGAGGCGCGCAGCATGCGCGGCACCGCCGCCTTGAGTTCGTCGCGGAAGATATGGATGGTGACCAGCGCCACGCCGGCATTGAGCATGCCGAACAGGAAGCCCGTGCGCGACAGGCCCAGGCGCGGCGCCAGCACCAGCGGGAACACCAGCGACACCGCCAGCGCGCCGAGGTAGTCGAAGGTGAGCACGCGGCTGACCAGCTCGCTGAAGGCGGTGCGGCGCGCGTTGAGCACGCGCATCACCAGCGGGATCTCCATGCCCACCAGCACGCCCAGCACGAACACCAGCGCATAGAGCGCGGTGCGGAACGGCGCCGACAGCCAGGCGAACACCACGAACAGCAGCGCCGCCGAGACCCCGCCGATCAGCCCGATCAGGATCTCGATATCGATGAAGCGCGCCAGCACATCCTCGTCCTTCACGTAGCGCGACAGCCACGAGCCCACGCCCATGGCGAACAGGTAGCAGCCGATGATGGAAGAGAACTGGAGGATGGAGTCGCCCAGCAGGTAGCTGGACAGGGCGCCGGCGATCAGCTCGTAGCCGAGCCCGCAGGACGCCACGATCAACACCGAAAGAACAAGGGTACGGTCGCGCATCGGTTCAGGGACGATTCAGGAGCGGTCGGCGGGCGAGCAGGGCGGGTGGAAGGGGAGCGGCGCAGGCGCAGGCGTGGGCGCGTGCCGGCGCCCGGCGGATTGCAAATTGTTGCGATGAGCGGAAATGGACAACGATATACTTGAGCGCCACGCGCTACAGCGCTGCCGTTTGGTCGCGGCGCCGCGGAATCCGCCGGAGAACATCGATGATGCAAGGCATCTACGCGTACGTGCTGCACCTGCTGGCCGGCCTTGCCCTGTTGGCCGTGTTCGTCGGAGTCTACACCAGGATCACGCCGTTCCGCGAGTTCGCGCTGATCCGCCAGGGCAACCTCGCGGCGGCGCTTTCGCTGTCCGGCGCGATGTTCGGTTTTTGCTTCAMGCTGTCGTCCAGCATCCAGCACAACGACACCTTCGTGATGTTCCTGGTGTGGGCGGTGGGAGCCATGCTGGTGCAGGCGCTGGCCTATGCGGGCCTGGCGCGCGCACTGCCCGACATGGATGCGGCCATCGAGTCGAACAACGTCGGCATGGGCGGCCTGATGGGCGCCATTTCGGTGGTGGTCGGCGCCATCAATGCGGCGTGCCTGTCGTGACGCGCGCGGACCAACGCCCTTCCTGAACCTGCCCGCATATTGCCGAGAAACCTGGGGATCGCCATGAGCATCGGATCGTTCATCAAGAAGCAGTTCATCGACATCATCCAATGGACCGAGGACAGCGACGGCGTGCTGGCCTGGCGCCATCCGATGGAGGACATGGAGATCCAGTACGGCGGCAGCCTGACCGTGCGCKAATCGCAGATGGCGGTGTTCGTCAACGAAGGCAAGATCGCCGACGTGTTCGGGCCTGGCATGTACAAGCTCACCACGCAGACGCTGCCGGTGCTGACCTACCTGAAGAACTGGGACAAGCTGTTCKAGTCGCCCTTCAAGTCCGATGTGTATTTCTTCAGCACGCGCCTGCAGATCGKCCGCAAGTGGGGCACGGCGCAGCCGGTCACCATCCGCGACGCCGATTTCGGCATGGTGCGGCTGCGCGCCTTCGGCCTGTATTCGTACAAGATCGCMGATGTCGCGAAGTTCTATGCAGAGATCAGCGGCACGCGCGCCGAATATACGCGCGACGAGGTGGAGGAGCAGCTGCGCAACCTGCTGATCGCCACCATGACGTCMACGCTCGGCGGCGCCTCKGTGCCCTTCCTCGACATGGCCGCCAACCAGGCGCTGATGTCKCAGACCATCCGCGAGCGGCTGGCGCCCGAGTTCGAGCGCTACGGCGTGGCGCTGGACAACTTCGCGGTGACCAATGTGTCGCTGCCGGAAGAGCTGCAGAAGGCCATCGACACCCGCATCTCGATGGGCATGATGKGCGATATGGCCAGGTACACGCAGTACCAGGTGGCCAGCTCGATCCCGCTGGCCGCGCAGAACGAGGGCGGCGTGGCGGGCCTGGGCGCGAGCCTGGCGGCCGGCGCCGTGATGGGCCAGGCGATGGCTGGCGGGCTCGGCGCCGCCGCCG
>NZ_JBFTLQ010000168.1:0-5450 GCF_056396525.1 Cupriavidus sp. 05T41 | reverse complement strand
GACCAGGTCCACCCAGAGGGTGAGCGGTAGCCACCAGCGGCGCTTTGGATCKGTGAAGGAGGCGAGCACCCAGCGACCGCCGTAACGCAGCAGTACATCGCGCGAGCTGCGTGGTGGCGATTCCACGGTGGGGGGCGGGAGGTTTGGGTCTCCCGCCATATACCGTTGCAACCATGTCCACGTTGATTCATTGTAATAGCCGATATGAGCCCCGATGATGGGAACTTTGACAAGTTCGCGTTCCGTTAGATTTGACGTGTATCCAACAAGATATAGATAGCCCTGGCCTTTGCCTCGATAGTAATCGATGGCCAACAACTCGTCCCAATCGAGAATCCAAAGGGAATCAGGACTTTCATCCGGATACGGGACGAAGTAAATCCTTCGCGCCCTGCGATCGACCCGCACAGTCGAACTGCGATAGCGAAGGCGATAACTCAGAATGCGTGATAAACTAATTATCAATAGATACGCGATCGGGAGTGTCGCGGCGGAACCAAACGGGAGTGGTGAATCCGTGTTTGACTGCAACAGTCCGACACCAATGATCATAAAAGCGCCAAAAATAATAAGCGCCCCCATGTGCCACGATATAGTTGTGTCGTTTCGCTGAAGAGTATCCGCTATCAGCACTATGCAATGTTCGCTCGAACGAAGGGTAGTAATGGTCGGTTTAACACTCGGATCGGGCTCTAGCGGTAGGGTCGTACTTGCCGAGCGAAACAGGCGCCATTTCCGCTGGGCGTTGGCAAACGTAGGCCGCATTGGGGAAGGGGATCGTATCTTCATCTGGACAMCTTGACTGGCCTTGAGGGGGAGCCTCATTAGCGATGGACCATGGTTGCTCACCTGCCCCTTACAATTTGTGCATTTCTATCCAAGTGGGTGCTTGCACACCGCCTTAAAGGAAGAGGGGTTAAGGCTGCTTGCGAAAATAGTGATCTGATTTTTTCACTCCTGGCGGTGAGAAATTCTTTCCCCATTTGGGTACTAGGTCTCCATCGTCCTTATGTAGTGAGAGCAGACACTCATG
The DNA here is from genome assembly GCF_056396525.1 of Cupriavidus sp. 05T41. Taxonomy (NCBI): domain Bacteria; kingdom Pseudomonadati; phylum Pseudomonadota; class Betaproteobacteria; order Burkholderiales; family Burkholderiaceae; genus Cupriavidus; species Cupriavidus sp. 05T41. The sequence goes on along the minus strand of NZ_JBFTLQ010000168.1, from coordinate 4,417 downwards.
TGGTKAGTACGGTGCGACACCATATTGGTTGATGGTTTTTCCGTCGGAAAATTTAAAAAATAAAATATTTATCTTGTTCCCGATTGCTTTTGTGGTGCACATTATTTTCTGATCTTGCTGGAATCCTTGCCAGGAGATATGATTTTGATCGCGAATATAGGGGTGGTTATTTGCAGGTAATCAGTGATCCTTTCTTGTCTTGACTGTTGGTGGTCTTGGTAAGGGTCACGCAAACGATAATTGGGAAAKATTTTCTGGCGGTGGAGTCGGTAATTCTCATCGCTGAATTTCGGTGTGCTCGAAGTTCTCTTGTCTGGTGCGATGAGCTTATTTTTTGCCGGTCTGATCAAGAATCATTTTCATCTCGTTTGCACGATCGTATATTGCGTTCAGCAGGAAGTTGAGGCTCGTGACTCTCGTGGTGGTGAATTCGCCGGCCACATGCTCCGCTAGGAAGTTGTAGTTGCCATCTCGCCATCTAATCCAGTCGCGCTGTATCTTGTCCATATATTCCCTGTCTTCAGGTGCCAGTGTCTTGGCGACTTTTGAGTAATTTTCATTAAGGCGTTTCTTTTGAAAAGAAATCTCTTTTGTTACGCATTCAGATTGGTCGTTGATTCCCTTGGCATCCTTCGTGCAAGTTGAGAACTCGTTTGAGAAATGTCGGTCTTGAGCGTGAGCGGTGACAGAATAAATATATGAGATTAAATAAATTAATGATATTGTAGATGTAATTTTTAGTGGTCGCATAGTTAATTATTTGGTAATATCGATGCGTCAATGCTGGTTAAATTGGAGGGGGTCAGTTTTCGGATATTTCTTTTAGAATTGATCTTAGTTTATTTGTCGAATTCGTGGATGCGCTGTTCGCTGCGGACTGATGATAGGATGATGTCCCGTTCGAGATTGTTCCATTACTTATGGTCCTTCCATTTGGGGCTGCTATCGATGCCCATTCCTTCGCTGCCGCATACAGTGCATCGTCGATTGTGCCTTTCCCATTTTTTATGAAATCCKACAATGCTCCTCCACCGGCTTTGTCCAGAAGKAACTCGCTAAAAACGCGCTCCTGCATATTGGCGTCGTATTTCTCTGCTCCCGTGAGTGCTATTGATGTTTTCGCTAGTTTCAGGGTTGAGATGGTGGTTTGGTACTTTCCTGTTGCAAAGAGTCTATTGGTGTCAGTTCCAGATGAGGAATCGGTCGAAATGATCTGATCAATGGTTTTTCCCGTTACTGTGCCGGGCGGAGGGCTCATGTATGAATGCCCAACTTTCCCGTCAGGAACATCTTTGGTTCCGCTATTATAAGATTCGTACCCGCCTTCGCCATCAGAAATAATGTCACCGATTTCTCGGATTAATCTTTCCAGTCTGGCGGTGAGGCCTKAGAAGTTCCCGGCCAGCGCTACTGGATGAATATGAAACACGAACGGATCCGTGGGGAATCTCTCCACTTTTCCCGCTACATCGTCCCACCACATCAGCTTGGCAATGCGCGCCTTCTCGCTCTGCCAGGCGGGCTGAGCGGAGGGCGGCACGTTCTTGTCCCAGGCGTTCCAACTCGCCGGGTCGGCCTTCCACTCGCTCGGATAGCGAATGATCAGGCGTGATAGTTCGCCGAGCTTGCAGCGGCTGCGCTGGGCCGCCTGCAGTTCGCCTAGTGTCAGCCGGTGATCGGGGGTGGTATCGAGGCTGGCAAAGACCTTGCGCATGGGTTCGTCGAGCTGGGCGTCGTTGAGGGCCAACTCGCCGCCCTGAAACGCGGTCATCTGGTCGAGGGTGGTGAAGATGTTGCCGTAGCCTTCGCCCTTKGGCTTGGATTCAATGAGTTGGAAGTCCACCCATTCGTGCGGGGAGTGCAGGCTGACGCCGGCGTGGCCGGCTTCCCCGGCCCAGCCGATAGCGGTGGTGGTGTCGTCGCTGATCTGCACTTGCCACCAGCGCTTGCCGGCTTCGTCCATGGCATAGACGGTCGGTGGCTGGCTGGGGTCGCGCGTGAGCGGCCTGGCCTGCTCCAATACTGTCGTGTCGAAGCGTTGAGGATACGGGCCGTTGGCGGGACCATTGTCGACAAAGGTCAGTGGAAAGCTTGACCAGCCCTGTGCAAGGTCGGCCACCAGCAACTTGCCTTTTTCCAAGGCGTATAGGGCATTGAATGCCTGTTTTGTCATCCAGACCGGTTCGCTGCTGGCTGCGGCAAGCAGAATGCCCCGAAAGAGCGTGGCCCCCTGCTTGCCGGCGGTGCCCTGTTTCGGTGGGCGGACGATATCTTTCGCCGCGTAAGGCGTGCCATTGCTGTGGCGGAACAGCTTCGCGTCCGTCGCCCCTTTGGGCAGTGCATCCCCGGTCCCCTTGGCCCCCTTGGGCAGTACCGGCTTGCGCTCGATCCATTGCATGGTCTGGATCGGTTTGACCTTCACGTAGAGGGCATCCTCATGCGGGGTACCGTCCAGTTCCACCACGGTGTTGGCGGCCAGTAAGCCGGCCTGGGGTTCGGCGAGTGCAACATTGCGCAGCTTGGCGTTCGGCGCGATACGCAGCAGTGTCTTCTCCTGCAATTTGGCCGACGCCGCAGCCGCCCGGCTCTTGTCGAGGAAGCTTCTCAATTCGGGGCCGACAATGATCTCGTGATGCAGAATTACCCTGTCCTGGCCAGGGTCCTTGATTCGCCGGTATTCGCCCAGGTGGCCGAGCAAAGCGCCGGCCTTGATGGCGATGGCGGACGCGGGCGTGACCACGCTGTCGAAGGCCTCGGGGGCCTTGCCCTGGGCCTCCAGGTACGCGAGCAGCACMCAACCCTGTGCGGCCCCGGCCAATGGCTCCAGCTGTGCCGTGGACGGCGGGGCGATCTTGCCCTCCAGCACACTGCTGATCTTGACCCAGTGCTTGTCCGCGCTGCGTTGGGCGGCGGTAATGCGAGCGCCACGGGGCAGGATGCCGAGGACGACGCCCTTGGGATTCGGCTGCGAACAGATGCGCACCCCCACGACTACCGGATCGGTTGCGCTGGTCGCGGTGGACTGTTTGGGGCTTCCTTGCTTGTCTTTCTGGGGGGACGCTTGTTTGTMGCTCGCTTTCTGCGTTACGCGGTAGGCCGTTGCCGGCCAGTAGTCSGGRCGCTTGACCYTGGCRCCCAGKCGCTCGTAGTCRYTRAACGAGCGCAGGTGCATGGCCAGRCAGAAGTAGGTCAGCKTGTTGCCSGCCGGGTATTCGAGKGTGTGGCGRGTGAGGACGAAGCCGSTGCTRAAYGGYGYCTGCRCYGARCCGTTGGWCATGGGCACTKTCGSSATGCCGGGGACGGTGGGRTAGTCGCGGTTGACYTGRTARGCRAYGACMTCGCCYTTGGCRATGGCRCCCATGCCTTCGTCMAGCGACAGCGTGTTGGCCATCGCCTGSACGTAGTGAATGCCGCAATGCACGCCGGAGGGSCCCAGCGGRTAGAAGCCGTTGTCGGCMAGGCTGAGCGCCKTGTAGTAGAGCGCGGCGTCGCGCACCTCCTTGCCGGCTTTGTTTTTGAACGGAAACTTGAATATTGGGAACGAAGGCATAGTTACTCCGTGCGCTTACGCATCGCCCGAGAAGGAGAGGAAGATCTGTTCGTAGCGGGCAGCCAGGCCGTGGGCCTTGAGTACGTTCTGGAGGATCTGGGCTACGGAGAGGGTCTGGAAGATGCGCCAGTCGGAGGACAGGCGCAGGCGGGCGAGGGCGGGTTCGACCACGGCGCGGTAGCGCGTGCGGCGAAAGCCGGTGTCGCCTTGCTCGAAGCTGCTGACCAGCCCATGGACATGGCGCACCGGTTCGTCGCCACGCCAGAGGGTGAGCAGGGCGGGCCGGTCGGGATGGTAGCGAAGTCGAGGTCGGGGTCGGCCAACTGCACGTCGAGGTGGAAGGTCTCGKAGAGGGCTTCGTCGAGATCGAACGCGATGACCTCAAAGTCCACCCCGCCGACGACGGCGAAGGTGAAGCGCAGGTCGGATTGGCGTGCCATGCTATCTCCATTACGTCTTTGCGACGTGCTTGCGATCTGGGCGCCGACCAGGACGCACGGCCCAGCGGTGCGCGTTKGCCAATAGCTGCTCGCGGATGTCTGGCGGGTAGTTGTCGGCAGTGGACAAGGCGGGTATGGGCTTGCCCGGCAGGCCGGCCTCGCGGATGACTTTGGGCCAGCGCGGTCGCCAGCACAGCAGCAGCGATGCCCAGTGCGACAAGCCGAGGATGATGAAAGCCGGCGAAATCATCAGGCAGCCGACCCAGATGAGGGGACCGCCTTCGCGCAGGAAGGGCCCCAAGGCCTCGAACTGCGCGATGAAGGCTTGCCACGGCAACGGCAGTTGCGAGCTGATGCGCGGCTTCGGGACGGCCGACAGGCCGCCCTCGTTCATGTAGCGGCGGATGAACTCCCACTCCGCCTCCGC
>NZ_JBFTLQ010000167.1:0-5474 GCF_056396525.1 Cupriavidus sp. 05T41 | reverse complement strand
CCGCTGCACCGCCCGGGCCTGCTGCCCGACCCCGACCTCCCCCTCCAGCAGCGCCCGCCAAGCGCCTGAGCCCCGGCGCGCCGTCCTGGCGCGCGCCTCGTTTCCCGCACCTCGCCGTCAGCACCGGCGCGCCATCCGAGGCGTGCCGCGTGTGCGTCATCCGCGCATTGCCGCGCTGTCCGCGCCCGTGCGAGGTGCCAGTGCCCGTTTTGCCGTTTTTCCCTTTGATTCGACCGACTTTCCTCACAGACCAAAAATGAAACGCGTCCTGCTCTTCCTGGCGACCAACCTCGCCGTCATGCTTGTCCTCAGCTTCACCGCCAGCCTGCTCGGGGTGAGCCGATTCCTCACCGGCAACGGGCTCAACCTGGGCATGCTGCTGGCGTTCGCCGCCCTGATGGGTTTCGGCGGCTCGTTMATCTCGCTGCTKATGTCCAAGATGATCGCCAAGTGGTCCACCGGCGCCCAGGTCATCACACAGCCCGGCAACAGTACCGAAGTCTGGCTGGTGCAGACCGTGCAGAGGCTGGCCCAGCGCGCCGGCCTGCCGATGCCCGAGGTCGCCATCTACGAAGGCGAACCCAACGCCTTCGCCACCGGCGCGACCAAGAACAGCTCGCTGGTGGCCGTGTCCACCGGCCTGCTGCAGACCATGTCGCACGACGAAGTGGAGGCCGTGCTGGCGCACGAAGTGGCCCACATCGCCAACGGCGACATGGTCACGCTCACGCTGATCCAGGGCGTGGTGAACACCTTCGTGATCTTCCTGGCGCGCGTGGTCGGCTATTTCGTGGATTCGATGCTGCGCAAGAACGACGAGGAATCGAGCGGCCCCGGCATCGGCTACATGATCACCGTGGTGGTGTGCGAGATCGTGTTCGGCGTGCTGGCCAGCATCATCGTCGCCACCTTCTCGCGCCATCGCGAATACCGCGCCGACGCCGGCGCGGCGAAGCTGATGGGCTCGCCGACGCCGATGGTGGCGGCGCTGCGCCGCCTCGGCGGCCTGGAGCCCGAAGGCCTGCCGCAGAACATGCAGGCCATGGGCATCGCCGGCGGCAAGTCGTGGCTGTCGCTGTTCTCCAGCCACCCGCCGATCGAGCAGCGCATCGCCGCGCTGCAGTCCCGCGGCTGAACGCGCGCCTGGCGACGCGCCGGCCGCTCTAGGCTGGCGCAGCCGCCAGGCTCGTTGCGGGGCACGCCCGGAACGCCGCCCGGTAGCGCTCKGGCGTGGTCTGCATATGCCGCTGGAAGGCCTGCCGCATCACGTCGGCATTGGCGAAGCCGGTGGCATGCGCGATGCCTTCCAGGCGCCGGCCGTCTTCCTCTAGCAGGCGCCGCACCGCCTCCACCCGCAAACGCTCCACGTAGCGCGCCGGCGTCTCCCCGACCTGGCGCGCGAACACGCGGGCAAAATTGCGCGGGCTCATCGCCACGCGCTCGGCCAGCACCGGCACCGACAGGTCGCGCGCCAGGTGCTGCGCCATCCATCCCTGCAACTCGCGCAGTTCCGGGTTCTGCGCGCTCTGCGCCTGCAGCATGGTGGAGAACTGCGCCTGGTTGCCCGGGCGCTGCAGGAACAGCACCAGCTCGCGCGCCACCGCCAGCGAGGCGGCGTGGCCGAGATCGTCCTGCACCAGCGCCAGCGCCAGGTCCATGCCGGCGGTGACGCCGGCCGAGGTATAGAGGTCGCCGGCGCGGATCCAGATCGGGTCGGGATCGACCTCCACCTGCGGGTGCTGCGCGGCCAGCCGCGCGGCGTGGCGCCAGTGCGTGGTGGCGCGGCGCGCGTCGAGCAGCCCGGTATTCGCCAGCATGAAGGCGCCGGTGCAGACGGCACCGAGGCGGCGCACATGCGGCGCCTGCGCGCGGATCCAGTCGATCAGGCGCGCGTCGGTGGCCGCCGTGCGGTGGCCGGAGCCGCCGGCGATCAGCAAGGTATCGATGGGTCCMGGCAGCGTCTGCGCGATGCGGTGGTAGGGCGCGTCGGCCAGCAGCCGGATGCCGCTTTCGGTACGCACCACGCCGTCGTCGCTCACGCTGGCGATGCGGATGTCGTAGGCGGGCCCGCGCCTGCCTTCGAGCCGGTTGGCGTGGCCGAACACCGCGCTCGGCCCGGTCACGTCGAGTTCCTGCGCCGGATCCGGCGCGACGATCACCACGCTGCGTGGCGGATCGTCCGGCAAGGCAAGGCTGGCTGGCATGGCAGTCGCTCCGCGGCGGGAGCCTGGGGCAGTGGGTGGCCTGCCGATCATACCGGCGCGCGCGTTCATCCCGCCAGCACCGCCCGGCGCGCGACGCCGCGCTGCCAGCCCAGCGTGATCGCCAGCGCCACGGCCAGCGCCGGCAACACGGCCAGGTTCACTGCCTGCCAGCCGTAGCGGTACAGCACCTGCCCGGCAGCCAGCGTCGCGAGCGCGGTCAGCACGGCGGCGGAGAACTCGGCCAGCGCCTGGGTACGCGCGCGCTCCGCGGGGCGATAGGTCTCGGCCAGCAAGGTGGTGCCGCCGACGAACATGAAGTTCCAGCCCACGCCGAGGCACAGCAGGGCCACGTAGAACGCGGGCAGCGCCGTGGACGCCAGCGCCACCAGCGAACCCGTCGCAGCGAGCGCGATGCCGCACATCAGCATCGGCCCGCGGCCGAAGCGCTGCAGCAGCCAGCCGGAGAAGAACGACGGCGCATACATKCCGACCAGGTGCCACTCGATGATCTGCGCGCCTTGCGTGATGGTGTGGCTGCACGCCACCGCGGCGATGGGGGTGGCCGTCATCACGAACATCATGACCGCGTTGCCAATGCCGTTGTTGGCGAAGGCCGCCAGGAACAGCGGCTGGCGCGCGATCTCCGCGAGCGGGCGCGCGGGCAGCGCGGCCTCCGCGCGTTGCGCCTGCACCACAACGTGGGCCGGCGCGTCGCGATAAGCGAGCGCCAGCAGGAGCACGGTGGCGAGCCCGAACACGGCCACCACCGCGTAGGCGCCGGCGAATGGCTGCGCTGCCATCAGGTCGCTGCTCCACGCGGCGATGGCCGGGCCGCAGACCGCCGCCACCACGCCGCCGGTCAGTACGGTGGAGATCACGCGCGGCTTGTCCGCAGGCGCGGCGGCGTCGGCGGCGGCGAGCCGGTAGAAGCGCGCGAACGCCTGGAACACGCCGACCAGCGCGGTGCCAACGCAGAACGCGACGAAGTCATGGTGCGAGATGGCCCATACCGACACCAGGCCGCCGGCGCAGCAGGCCAGCCCGCCCAGGCAGAACGCCACGCGGCGGCCCAGGCGCTCGATCAGGAAGGCCGCCGCGATGGCGGTGACGGCGGAGGCCACGGTGATCAGCGCGAACGGCAAGGTGGCCAACGCCTTGTCCGGCGCGAGCGTGTAGCCGACCAGGCCGGTAAGCGTGAGGTCGACCGAGAGGGCCGAGGTAAACAGGGCCTGGCAGACCGCCAGGAGCCGGGCTTGCGATAGCGCGGAAGGTGTCATCGGGCGCTCCGGTGAAGGGCGTTGGGGATGACACCGAGCGTAGGGAAAGCGCCGCCACGCCGGCTGACAATGATCCGCAGATTTCTGCCATGCGGCGCGGGCGGATTCCCGGGCGGGCCAGCCGGTCAGTTGAAGACGTCCTGCCTGTAGCGCCCCTGCGCCACCATGCCGGCCAGCCAGTCCGACGCCGCCGCCTCTGCCATGCCGCCCTGCTGCGCCGCGATCTCGATCAGCGTGCGCCGCACCGCCGGCGCCATCTGCCGTCCGTCGCCGCACACGTAGAGCGCCGCGCCTTCCTGCAGCATCGTCCACACGGCGGCGCGGTCGCGCCATAGCAGATGCTGGACGAAGCGCTGGTCCGGCGCGCTGCCGGTCGAGTACGCCGCATGCGCCTGCACCACGCCCGCGTCCTGCCAGCGCGCGATGTCGTCGCGGTACAGCCAGTCGTGTTGCGGATGGCGGCAGCCGTAGTAGAACTGGCTGACGCCAACCTGCGTGCCCGCGGCCTTCTGCGCGGCGCGTTCTTCCAGGAAGCCGCGGAACGGCGCGATGCCGGTGCCCGGGCCGACCAGGATCATCGGCCTGGCGGGGTCGGCATCGGGCGCGAACGGCGGGTTCGGCGTGCGGATATGGGCAGCCACCACCGCGCCGGGCCCGAGGCCCTGCAGCCAGGTGGAAGCCACCCCGCGAAAGACGCCGCGCCCCGACAGCGCGGGCGACCAGACCGTGCCGACCGTGATGGTGGCCACATCGGGCGACACCGCGGGCGACGAGGCGATGGAATAGAAGCGCGGCCGCATCGCCACGGTGCAGGCCAGCAAGCCCGGCAAGGTCAGCTCGATGGCCGGATGGCGCACCAGCACATCCACCAGCCCAAGGCGMTGCGCGCTCGCCCTGGCCGCATAGCCTTCCGCAGGGTCGTCCGAAGCGAGGCGCTCGAGCGCGGCGCGCGTGAACGGGCAGCGCGTGTATTGCAGCAGCGTGCGCAAGGTCTGGCGCGACACCACGTCCTGCAGTTCGATGAAATGCGTGAGCAGCTCGCGCACCGGCAGCGCCTCTTCCAGCGGCAAGCCGCGCGCGGCGGCAGCATGCGCGGCGGACAGCGTCACCATCGCATCGGGATCGAGGTCGAGCCGCGCGCACAGGTCTTGCACCAGCGCCGGCTGGTTCTGCGGATAGACCGCGAGGTGGTCGCCGGTGGCATAGCGTGCGCCGGGCGGCAGCTGCAGGCGGATATCGCGCGTGGACGTGCGCGGTGCTTCCTGCGCGAAATCCCACAGGCCGGCGGGATCGTTGACCAGTTCGGTATTGGCGAGCACGGTAAAGGCCTGCGTGGACGGCGGCAGCGTGCCGGCGCGAATGGCCGCGATATCGCGCAGCCGCACTTCGACGCCGCCCGCCGCGGCCGCATCCGTCACGTCCGCTCCCTGCGCCAGGCGCAAGGCCTGCAGCGATTGCCACAGCGCCGCGAGCCACAGTTCGGCGGCGTGATCGAAGTCGCCGTTGCCGTCGGCTTCGCCGCGCGGCAGCAGCGGCATGGCGCCGGCCGCGCCGAAGAAATCGTCGAGGCGCTTGGGGAAGGCCTCGTACGTGGACCACTGCGAGTTCCCGCAGCCGAGCAAGGCAAAGCGCAGGCCCGGCGCGCGATAGTCCGCGCCGGAACCCGGCAGCGAGTCCGCCCGCCGCCGGTCGAGCATGGCCTCGAAGCGCCGCGCCGAATCGGGCGCGCGCCCGTTGTAGGTGGCCGCCACGATCACCGCCAGTCCTTCGGTGGGCAGCGCGTCCACCGCGTCGTCGAGGTCGCGCAGCGTGGCGGCGAAGCCGGCCTGCAGCGCGCCGGCGTGGATMTGCTCGGCCAGTTCGCGCGCGGTGCCCAGGCTGGAGCCGCACAGCACCGCCAGCGGCAGKCCGTCGCCCTGCACCGCCGGGCGCCCGGCCTGYACGCCGGCCACGCTCGCGGCGKCGGCCACGATGCGCTCGTGCGGACGGCGGC
>NZ_JBFTLQ010000166.1:0-5577 GCF_056396525.1 Cupriavidus sp. 05T41 | reverse complement strand
CGTCCGGCGCGCGCGGAGCGGCGCCATGAGCCGCCGCGCGCTGMTGGCCGCCGTGCTGGTGCTGGCTTGCCTGCTGGCGATGTTGCCCGCGCTGGCCGCGCCCGGCGACGGGCCGGCAAGCATGGCGCGCGCCCACCTGGAACCGCCCGGACCGGTCGCGGCCGGACAGCCCGTGCGGCTGGTGGTGGATGCGCTGACCACCAACTGGTTCACGCAGGCGCCGGTCTTTCCCGCGCTGGATATCCCGGGCGCCATCGTCAGCCCGCCGGGAGACGATGCCAGCAACCTGAGCGAGGACATCGGCGGGCAGCGCTGGTTCGGCGTGTCGCGCAGCTACATCATCACGCCGCAGTCCKGCGGCGACCTCGCCATTCCGCCGCTGGAGCTGACCCTGCAGGTGGGCGAGGCCGCCGGCCCGGTCAAGGTCAGGACGCCGCCGCTGACCCTGGCGATCAAGGCAGTGCCGCGCCCGCCCGGCGCCGGGAATGCCATCGGCACCGTGCGCCTCGAGGTGCGCCAGACGCTGGACCGTGACCTGCGGGCGCTAAAGCAGGGCGACGCCTTCACCCGCACCATCGAGATCAGCGCGGACGGCGTGCAGGCCATGCTGCTGCCACCCACCGTGTTCGCGCCGGTGAGCGGGCTGGCGGTCTATCCCAAGGCGCCGCGCGTGGAAGACATCAGCCGCGAGCGCCAGGGATTCCTCGGCGGCCATCGCATCGATGCGGCCACCTACGTCGTGCAGCGCCCCGGGCGCTACACGCTGCCGGGCGTCAGCGTGCAATGGTGGGACGTGCGCGCGGGCCGCTTGCGCACTGCCAGCGTGCCGCCGCTGCATTTCAGCGCGGCGGCGGGCGGGGGCTACCAGCCGGCCGTCGCCATCCCGGGCGAGTCCCCGGCGGCGCTGGGTGGCGGCACCTCCCGCTTCGCTGTCCGGCAGGTGGCGGGGGCCATCGTCGCGGTTGCGTTGCTCGCGTTTGCGGCATGGCTGCTGCTGCCACGCCTGCGCCTGCTGTGGGCGCGCGCGCGGGCATCGCGGCGACGGCGGCTGCTCGCCCGGGACGGGTCGGAGCGGGCTGCCTTCATGCGGCTGCGGCGCGCCTTGCGGGGCAGCGGGCAGGGAGCGCCCGGCGCGCTCTACGCCTGKCTGGACCGGCTGGCAGCGAAGCGGGGCAGTGGACTGGCTGGTCCGGCCACGCTGGCCGATGCCGGGCGTGCTGCCGCGCGTGSGCCTTTCACGGAGGCGGGCCAGGCGTGGCTTGCGAGCAACTATGGTGGCGCGCAAGCCGTGGCGGCGGGCCCGGCCGTCGATGCGGCACTCGACCGGTCCCTGGATGAGGCCCGGCACGTGCTCGCCGCGCAGCCGCCGGCGCGGCGCGGCCATGCGCGGGAACTGCCACCGCTCAACCCCGGCGGCGAGCAAGCGGCTAGCAGGCAGCAAGCAGGCAGCAAGCAGGCAGTTAGCAGGCAGCTAGCAGGCGCTAGCAGGCAGCTAGCAGGCGGGGCATGAGCGGAACAGAGGCCGGCCAGGGGCGGTGGGATATGTCCTTGCMGAAAATCTTTGCCACCGGCCGGGAAAACATTCAGTTCAGGCCAGGTGCGATCCCCCGCAGAATACTTCGCACGCCCGCGCGGCGCCCGGCGTTGCCGGCGCCACGGCATCCCCGCCCACGGTCCGAGGTGAACCCAATATGCGCCCCACGCTGACCAAGCAATTCGCCATCGCCTTGCCGCTCCTGCTGGGCGCGGCGCACGCGCAAGCCACCGAAGGCGCGCTCGGGCGGCCCGTCACGGGCACCAGCGTCACGCCCAATGCGGGCATCGTGGCGCCGGAGCCCATCCTCGCCGTCAATCTCGGCGAGATCTACCTGAACGGTTCCATCGGCGGCGGCCGGGAAGTGCCGATCGGTGGCCAGACCACGCTCGGCGTGGATGGCAAGGTGGCCTTCACCCTGGCTACCATCATGAAGGTGTGGGACACCAAGACCGGCGCGTGGAATTTCGCTTCCAGCTTCACGCTGCCCTATGTCTGGACCCAGGTGAACGCCACCGTGGCGGTGGGCCGCCTGCAGGGCGGCAGGCAGGACACGGCATCCAACCTGTTCGACATCGCTTTCACGCCGGTCATCGCCGGCTACCACTTCTCCAAGACCGAGCACATCGCCTTGAGCTTCAATATCTGGGCTCCCACCGGAAAGTACGACGCCAGCTCCCTGGCCAATCCCAGCCTCAACAACTGGACGTTCATCCCGCAAGTGGCGTACACCCGGATCCTGCCGCAGTACGCAATGCAGATCAACGTGGTGGCGGGCCTGCAGTTCTACACGCGCAACAGCGCAACGGACTACCAGAACGCGCCGCTGTTTACGCTCGACACGATGCTGACCAGGCAGTTCGGCCATGGCTTCGGGGCCGGCCTGATCATCGGCACCACCCAGCAGCTTGGCAACGATACCGGGCCCACCGCCGACCGGCTCAATGGCTTTCGCGGACACGACTGGGCGATCGGGCCGATMGTGACCTACGACAGCAAGATCGGCGCGAAGAGCATGCTCTCGCTCGGCCTGCGCTGGGTGCCGACGGTATCGAGCCAGAACCGGCTGAGCAGTACCAGTACCTTCATGGGAACCGCGACTGTCGTGTTCTGACGAAAAAGGGCTTGGCCAGCCCCCTTCGCGCGTTCCCTGCGGATCAGGCGAATTCGATTTTTTCGCTACCCGAATGGGTGATGGCATTGGGCCGGTTTTGCCGCCGGGTGGCACCGCCATCGCGCCGCCTGTCTGCCGCGCAGCACTTTCCCCTMTTTTGTGCGCTGCCATGTGCTGCCGCGCTCTCTCGCCTACGAAAACTTTCACTACGGGACACGCTGCCAGCACCTACAAATTAAKAAGCTAATTTTGCTTAGCTAAGTCGCAAATCGGTAAGCCGGAGACGCAGGGGCGAAGGCGTCCGCGAGAACGCAGCCCCGGCCTTCATTCTGATAATGGCAACGAAGGTAAGCCCTGCAATTGCCAAACCAAAGGGGCGGCGGTGGCGATTGGAATGCGAAACACGACGGATGCCCTGACCACGTCAGGCCGAAGGACCAAGGGCGCGAGCCGGCCGCCCGCCGTGGCCCAGTTGCGCGACAGCAGGGCCGCGCCGATGCCGCGCGGCCACACGCGCTACCTGCGCACCTTTGTCGACCTGGCCGAGCGCGGCACGGTGCACGCCGTGGCCCAGGCCAACGGCATCCAGTCCTCCTCGGTGCTGTACCACCTGCAGGCGCTCGAAGACCGCCTTGGCGCGCTGTTCATACCAGGCGCGGAGAAGGGCGCGCTGGTGCCGACCGCCAGGGCGCTGGAGATCCTGCCCAAGGTGCGGCGCATGCTCGGCATTCTCGACGATGCGTGCTCCGGCCGCGCGCCGCCGCTTGCCGACTGCGTCGGGCTGGCGCGCGTGCGCCTGGCGGGGCCGATCGATCTCGCCGCGGAGCTGGTGGTCAAGGTGGTCAGGACCACGGTGCCGGTCAGCCGGCTCAGCTTGTCGCATGCCAGGCAAGGCCAGGCGGAGCCCGGCGGCGACCTGGAGATCGTGGTGTCGCTGGGCGAGACCCGCCTGGAGGGCAGGGGCTGCACGGTGGCCAGGATGCAAAGCTCGCTGATTCCGGTGTTCTGCCGCTCGCATGCCGGCCCTCGCTGTGCGGCTGGCGGGGCCGCGCCATGCCTGATCCCGGAAGCGCTACTCGGCCTCTCCGGCCAGATCGACAACTGGATCCACACGGTCAGCGCGCTGGGCGCAGCGCGGGTTTCATCGCTCTCGATGGAGGCGCTGCTCGATCTCGCGCAGGCCAGGCCGGCGGCCATCCTGCTGCCTGCACCGGGACTGGAAAGCGCGCTGCAGGCACGGGATTTCGCCGTGCTGCCCACGTCCGGCCTGTTCGGCCAGCCGCCGCCGGTGGAGCTGTGCATCGCTGCCATCGCGCACGATCCGGCCTTGCGCCGCACCGCGCACAGGGTACGCGCGCAGTTGCAGCGCAGCCTGGCGGCGGCGCTGCCCAATGCCCGCTACGACACGGAAGCCGCGGTGCCGGCATGAGGCTGGCCGATGCCGTACCGCGACGATGAAATCATTCAGATCGAAGGCGCAAAGAATTGATTTCCGTTTTGCCGTGCGATTTGCGAGCATGGCTGCGCAGTTGTGAGGATATCTTTGCATTGCCTACGGCAGGAGGCGGGATGGGACGGAGCCGGAACAGCAAACGGCGCAACGAGGCGATGGCCGGGGCCAGCACGGCAAACGCGGCCATGGCGCCGGCGGCGGCACTGCCGGCCAGCGCGGCGCTGCGGYGCCGCAGCGTTCTGCTCGGCGGCGCGTTGCTGTGCGTGGCGGTGGCGGCAGGCGGCGCATTTTCTTACTGGCGGGGCGGCACGGACGCGGCCCGGCCAGTCGGTGTGCAAGCCGGCGACGGCGTCCACGGCCCGGCCGGCATGGTGCATGTGCCCGGCGGGGAGTTCCTGATGGGCAGCGACCACAAGCTGGCGCAGCCCAACGAGCGGCCCGCGCACAAGGTGCGCGTGCACGGTTTCTGGATGGACCAGCACCACGTCACCAATGCCGAATTCCGCAAGTTCGTGCAGGCTACCGGCTACGTCACCACCGCGGAGAAGCCGCCCGACTGGGAAACCCTGAGGGTCCAGCTGCCGCCTGGCACGCCGCGGCCGCCGGACAGCGCAATGGTGGCGGGTGGCATGGTGTTCGTCGGTACCGCCGGCCCGGTGCCGCTGCAGGATTACTCGCGCTGGTGGCGCTACGTGCCCGGCGCCGACTGGCGCCATCCCGGCGGCCCCGACAGCAGTATCGCGGGCAAGGACGATCACCCCGTCGTGCAGGTCTCCTACGAAGATGCGCAGGCTTATGCGAAGTGGGCCGGCAAGCGGCTGCCCACCGAGGCCGAATGGGAGTTCGCCGCGCGCGGCGGCCTGGAGCAGGCCACCTACGGCTGGGGAGACCAGTTCGCGCCCGACGGCAAGCAGATGGCCAATGTCTGGCAGGGCCAGCAGGCGCAGCCATTCCCGGTGGTCAGCGCCAAGGCGGGCGGCGCGCTCGGCACCAGCGCGGCCGGCACCTTCCCGCCCAACGGCTATGGCTTGTCCGACATGACCGGCAACGCCTGGCAATGGGTGGCCGACTGGTATCGCGCCGACCAGTTCKAGCGCGAGGCCGTGGCCAGGCGCACCATCGATTCTCCGGCGGGTCCCGCGCAGTCGTGGGACCCGGCCGACCCTGGCGTGCCGGTGACGGCGCCCAAGCGGGTCACGCGCGGCGGCTCCTTCCTCTGCAATGAAGACTATTGCCTGAGCTACCGGCCCAGCGCCCGGCGCGGCACCGATCMGTACAACAGCATGTCGCACCTGGGTTTCCGGCTGGTCATGGACGACGCCAAATGGGAGGCCCTGCGCGAGCAGGGGCAAGCGGCGCTGGCGCAGGCCACGGCGGGCCAGCCTGCCGCGCGCCACTGAGGGAGGAGCCGGCCATGMCGCGTTTCACGTTGTTGTCCTGCCACGCGCGCCGATGCCAGGCCGCCGGGCTCGCGGC
>NZ_JBFTLQ010000165.1:0-6318 GCF_056396525.1 Cupriavidus sp. 05T41 | reverse complement strand
CGTTCACCTGCGGCGATGCCATGCCGCACAACTCGTCGATGTCCGTGGGAAAGGGCGTGTAGGGCACGTTGTACTGGATGCATGCTTCCACGCTGTCGGGAAACGCGTTGATCAGCAGCCAGCCCAGCCACAGCGGAAGGGTGATGGGCACCCACAACATGCCGTGCGGCTTGGCCAGCGTGCGRCGCAGGCCGGCGTACMAGTCGMGGTAGGGYTGCAGYGTGGCCTGTTTSYGGYTGGGTCGGCGCGGTAGCGGCGGCGGTTCGGGCAASGCCGCAGGGCCATGGGCCATGAAGGCTTGCAGGTAGGACCACAATGATTTGGCCGAGCGATCGCCGTCGAACAGACCCAGGTTGCCGCAGGCCGCGCAGATTTCGGTCGACGGGTCCATCGTGTAATCGACCCCGATCAGGTACAGCGGATGCCGGCTGGCATAGCCACTGGCAGACACGATGGGGATGTAGCCGGCCARGGCTTCGAGTTGGTTCCAGTCGAGCACGTGCAGGCGCTCTGTGCCGGGGAAAATGAAATAGAGCTTGCGCGTGCCGCGATGAATGCGGATGAAGGCGCCACGGCTGCGATGTGCGCCGCTGGCAAAGTAAAACAGGAAGGCCATGGCTGGCAACGATGGTGCACTGATCACCAAAGTCCCAACMATCTGAAAGGTTATCTTTTCTTTATCGACAATGGCTAACATGAATAACATCGCAGCGATCGTCACTAAGACGGACATACCGATAAAGCCCGCAGTACTGGTCCGCGTGAAATTCGCATAGGTCTCCAGTTCGACGCACTGATCATTGACGCGACGCACGCCATCGGGCTTGGGCGGCTCACTGATAGCGTGGTTCCGATAGAGCGGCGTGCCGCCCAGACGCAGGCTGGGCGGAAGTCGCTTGATGGTTTCCGCTTTCACAGAGGCGTCCCCACTGGCTCCAGCTTAGCCGGGTCGATGGGATCGGTGAACAGGCCTCCCGAGGAGAACACCAGTGGTGTCGGCGCGCCAGGCTGGTCGATGGCGAGCCCGGGTTGCTCGACCGGGGCGGGCAGGTACAGGTATTTCAGCGCAACCTTGGTGTCCTCGTGCATCTGGATGGCCCAGCCGCATTCCTTGCCGGTATGACCCAGTGGCGTGATCAAGCATTGGCGACGGTAGTCGATGGGGCTGGTACCCGCGGCATAGACAATGGGGCCTTGGACTGGCACAAGCTCGTTGCCTGCCAGGGTGAAGCTGAGTTGGGTTTGGAAATGTTCGGCAGGCATGTCGTTGGTGCCGGGCAACTGGCAATGGATGCGCAGGGTGCCGATCTCATAGCCTGAGGTCTTGTCCCACTCAGCGCTCAGGCGCGGGCGGTAGTAGAGGCCGTGGATGGCATCCAGTTCCTCGCTTCTTGTGTAATGCCGGCGATCGACACCCCAGGCGCTGTGCTTGAGCCATATTTCGACAGGACCGTGTTTGGTMATATCGACGCCGACATTAAAGGCGATGCCAACCCCCAGGGCGACAAGCCCCACCACGGCCCAGCCTGCGGGCGTGAGGCCAAGCACGGCCACTGCCGCCCCGCCACCGGATATCGTAGCGGCTGTCGCGGTGCCGCCGCCCCAGGCCGCCAGCGTCATAACGCCGCCGGCGATGGCAGAACCAAGGTACATGCGGGCCTGTTCGGAATTACTTTCATTGAGGGCATTGACTGCTCTAATGGCATCCGCTGCGGTCGCAATGCCAGCGCCACCTGCGCCGAAAATCGCCACGCCACGCTTGGTGGCGAATATTTTGGCGGTGGTGGCCAAGGCGACATTGCCACGCGCGCCCGCGCGAACGGCGACGACCGTAGCAACAATTTCGATGCCAGCAGCAATGAGCGCGCTAAAAGCACCGATCACTGAAACTGCGTTCGATACTTGAAGCTCGGTMGAATTGAATTGCTTACCCGCTTCCACCATGCCCTTATAAGCAAGCCATCCACCCAACCCGGTGAATAGGTACCCACCAGGCGTGCGCATACGCTTCAGCGTATTGATGAAGATGTTGCCTTCCACCTTGATGGKGCGCGTTGGCGGAAGCGCCAGCCGCTCGATCGGCGCGCTGTCCAGTTCGCGGTAGGTCGTCTCGCCAATCTTGACCCAGTCGTAAACCAGGATCCTGGCGGTCGCCTCCGCTTGCGTGACCTTGGGCATGGGACGCTTCCAACCGCGCAAKCGTTCGCTCCCGAGCGTCTGGTAACCCTGGAACTCGTAGGCGAAGCGCCACATGTCCGCCAGGCTGAGGTCGTACTGGACAATGGTGGCGTTAAAGCGGATCTCAATGACATGGCGTAGACGGCGCACGAGGATATCCGCCTGCTTGTTCTGCGGCAGCGCCTGCAGCAGGCCGATCAATGCATTGGTAGTGGGGGTGGCGGCATGCTCTTCCATGTACTTGTCCACCACGTCGAACATGTTCTTGGCGATGTCGGCAGTCTTTTCCTGAAGGCGCGCCATCAG
Source organism: Cupriavidus sp. 05T41 (assembly GCF_056396525.1). Taxonomy (NCBI): domain Bacteria; kingdom Pseudomonadati; phylum Pseudomonadota; class Betaproteobacteria; order Burkholderiales; family Burkholderiaceae; genus Cupriavidus; species Cupriavidus sp. 05T41. The sequence goes on along the minus strand of NZ_JBFTLQ010000165.1, from coordinate 3,834 downwards.
AATCTGGCTGCCGTTCGCCAGCGCGAGCCAGTAGGGGCTCTGAGCGGGAGGTATCGACGTCAACTTGGCGAGAGCCCGCTGGCCGTCCTGCGTGTGGACCAGGCTACCGATGCAGTTGAATACCGCTTTTTCGTAATCGCGGGCGTTGTGCAGTATCTTCAGATCGAAACAACTCAGCGCTTTACCCAGTAGTCCGGGAGCTTCGATAAGGTCGACCCAGGACGACACGTCCCTGACCGCCATGTCGATAGCGGTGTCGAAGGCCACTATCCGTTTTTCATAGCGGTCCGGGAAGGCGACGGCGTTGGTGTAGTCGATCAGATTGCGCTGCTTGGCGAGCGCCTTAGCCAGTTCCGGAGAGCTTGCCCGCGGGCTGTTCTTTGCCGCCTGAAAATACCCGGCGATGAATCTTCCGCTCTGCAACTTGTGCGCATTCTCGCCAGCGTACCGGGTTTTTCTTTTGACTTCGGAGGCTGCCAGATAGTGAAGTTCGCCGACCATACCCACGGGGTCTTGCAGGGCAACACCGAGTGGCACCACCTCCTTGCGTGGCGACAGGGTGATATACATGTCGCTGATGATCCGGTTGAAGTCAGGACCGGGGGGCGAGGGCTGGATTTCGCTCCAGGGGTAGTACATCGCTTGGCCGTACGTCGCCGGCATCAGTTCGCGAGTCGCGGTGCCCAGGAGCACTGCATTGAACGCATGCGTCTGTGTGGCGCCGCCCGCAGGTTTGATCTTTGTCGCCAGTTTGTCGCGCAGACCACCGTCATTGGTTTCTATGCGCCAAAGCGTGGCATGCGTGAGGATGGTGTCGGTGGCCAGCACATAGACGGTATCGGCAATCTTGTCCTCTGGGGCGAGCAGGTAGGGTTTTGCACCGGTGGTATCGGGGCGGGCCAAGCGGCCGGGAGCGGCGTCCTGGCAGTCGGCTTCGGTCCACCAGATGGGCGCGAAGCGCACGTCGCTGGTGACCTGGTAATGCTGGGTCCACATGCGGCTGTTCTGGTAATAGAACAGGTAGACATAGGTGCCAGGACGCAAAACACGCAGGCCATACGCCTTGCTGCCCTTTAGTTCCGGATAGCCTTTCACGCTGAGTGTCGGGAAGACTGCGGCTTCGAAGCCCTTGTCGGCGATGCCGTAGCGCAGGGGGTAGACCGGGACGCCGCGCTKGCACGACGGCGGCGAAATGGCGCAATTCCTTGGCTTCTCACTGGGATGCGCGGGTTGAAGTGCTTTTTTGAGGGGCAGGGTCACGGTGGTAATCCTCAAACTAGKGGCACGCGATTTGCTGCAGGCGTTCCTCGGCTTCCTGCAKGCGCTGGCGAGCGGGAACATGGCGGCGGGTCAGGTGGTTTCGCAGCAAGGTGTCATGGGCGAACAACGCCTGGGGATAGACGAAGCGCAGCTCCATGTAGTGGCGCGCATCGCGCTCTAGGAGCAACGCCAGGCTGTCGGCTTCGCGGTCGAAGGCCATCAATTGCGCGTATAACTGCGTCTCCGTGAGCGCACTGGCCAGTGCCGGATGGCGCAAGGTGAACAGACGCGCGGTGTCGCGCATGAACCAGGCGTGGCTGGCCTGATCAAGCGTGGCTTCGTCTTCCGGCGTCAACGTGAGGTGGTGGCCGTCGGCCAGCGCGACGCCAGGCATGGCTGTTGGCGCATCGGCTTGCAGCCACTCGGTGGCGTGCTTGCCGCCGGCACGCCAGATCAAGCGAGCGATGGGACCAAACAGTTGGGCAAGGCGCTCGTTGGGAAGGCTTTCGCCTAGCTCTTCGAGTTGGCGCGATGCGCCAAGGCTGAAGGTAAGCGGCAAACCGTCAGCAGCGATGATCAGGCGCAATTGTCGTAGATGCCCGAGCAATTCCTGTTCGTCATCCGGTCCCAACAGCAGTAAGCCGGCGCGCTGGGGTGCCCAGGTTTCGAGGAAGTGGTTAAACAGGGTGGTGTCCAACGGCACCAGCATGGGGCCCTGCTGGTATCCGGGGGACTCGTACTGCCACGCTGTATCCAGCCACACCCACTGATGGTCGAAACGCTGGGTAAGCCCCCGAACATCGGCCTCCAGCGATTCGCTGCATTCGCCACTGAGCCAAAGCCAAGGGCGGGGTCCGTCTTGCAGCGTCGCCCAGGCCGGGGTCGTGACCACCTTGACGTGTTGCCGCGGCCAGCCTGGCACAGCGTGTTCAGCGGTGCTCATGCGTTTGTCCTTCCGCAGGGGCAAGGTTTGCGTGGGCAACTGCCGTCCGCGCGCATGGCGCATACGCGGTCCAACGCTTGACCGGCCCTGGGTGTGCCAGCCATGGATAGCGGATTCCCGCCGCCACCGCCCGGGTGCGAGATGGGCCCCTTGAATCGAATAGCGATCGCATCCAGGGTGATACCGTTGCCGTCAATGCGCAGCGTGCCGCCGGGCCCCCTGATGATGAGGTGCTCTGCCGCCTTCACTTCATAGCGCGCAGTCTTGCGCTCGATGCTTTGCCCGGCCTGCAGCTTGTCATGGCCCTGYACGGTGGTCTCAGCGTGCCCCTCGATCTCGATCCAGTGGTTGGCSGCRGTCYTGTCGCGGCGRTTGTTGCCCACCTCCTCGGTACGATCCTTGCCAGTCCGGATSGTGTGATTGCGCCCGACGGTCAGGAAGTCGTCCTGGYCGACGTCGTGGCGCCGGTCCTGGCCGACGGTCACCTGCTCGTCGTTGCCCACCGTTTCCTTGCGGTCATGTCCGATGGCAATCGTCTCGTCGTGCTCGACCTGCTCGCTGCGGTCATGCCCGACAAAGGTGGTTTCGTCGTGCCTGACGTGAATGTTCTGGTCCTTCTGCGCGTGGACGWAGATTTCCTCCTGGTMCTTCTCRTCCTCGAAGCGCARCTCGTTGTAGCCCTCGCCCTTGTGGGTCTGGCTTTTGATGGTCATGCGGGTCTTGTGGTGCGGMAGYKCGTAGGGYGGCAACTGGTTSGAKCKGTACGTGCGGCCGGTGATGACCGGCTGGTCCGGGTCGCCGTCCCAGAAGTCGACGATCACCTCCTGGCCGATGCGCGGGATGGCGATGTGGCCCCAGGTGGCGCCGGCCCAGTGCTGCGCCACGCGGATCCAGCAGGAACTGTGTTCGTCGTGCCTGCCCAGGCGGTCCCAAGGGAACTGCACTTTGACCCGGCCCCATTCGTCGCAGTAGATCTCTTCGCCGGCCGGGCCGACCACGGTGGCCGATTGCGGCCCTTCGATGCATGGCCGGGGCAGGGGCTCGGCGCGCCACTCGGTCCGGTCGGGGACCAGTTCGGCGGTGTAGTTGTAGCGAGTACCTTGTTCGCTGCCGGCGCTCTCTTCGGCCTGGCTGGTGTGCTGCACGCCGTGGTGGCGCATGCGTATGGGGCGCCAGCCGTGGTTCATGTCGCCGCGCGGGTGGCCGGTGAGTTCGAAGGACAGGCCGGGCACCAGGCGCGGGTCGTCGCCCTCGACGCGGGCAAGGCGGGCGTCGCGGCGGTGGCCGCGCAGGCGCGCCTCGGAGAAGGGCTTGCCGGCTTCGTCGCGTTTGTAGCGTCCCGGGTAGCCGTAGTGTTCGTATCCCTTCTTTTGGTGATCGAGGGGGGTGCTGACCGTAGCGTGTTCGAGGTCGTACTGAGGATGGGTGAAGGTGTAGTCGCGCTGGGTGAGGCGTGCCGTACGCACGTTCTCGGTGTAGGTGAAGCGGCGCAGGGCGGGCTCGGGCTGGTCGCCGCCGGGGGTGGGGTTGTAGAGGACGGGACCGCCGGCGATGCGGCCCTGCACGAACAGGCGGTCGCTGTGGATCAGGCGGTGGCCGTCGGCGTCGTGGCGGAAGGCAAAGTAGAAGCC
>NZ_JBFTLQ010000164.1:0-6609 GCF_056396525.1 Cupriavidus sp. 05T41 | reverse complement strand
CCTGAAGACGCCGCCGACGCTGGCCACGCTCAAGCAGCTTCACACCATGCTCGGCGTGTCGGTGCGCGAAATGGTGCGCGACAACKAAGCGCCTTACAAGGAGCTGGGCCTGGCCGATCCGGGCCTCACCGATGCCGAGGTGCTGGACGCGGTCGCCGACAATCCCATCCTCCTGCAGCGTCCGGTGGTGGTGCGTAACCGCCGCGCGGCGATCGGGCGGCCGCCCAAGAACGTGGTGCCGCTGCTGGCCTGAGGTTGCCGCGGGCTGCAAACGGAAGTCCCCGGGCACGCGGGGCTTGCTAGCCCTGAGCCCCGCGGCGGGCAGATCGCACCCCGTCAATCCCTCAAATAAAACCGGCCCCCACGCAAGGTGGGGGCCGGCCCGGTCAGACAGACACGACTGCTTCAGGCGGGTCGTCTAATGAACACCCAGCCAGTGCATGGCCTCCTGACCGAAAGCGATTGCCGCAAGCACCACCAGCAGGATCACCAGCGTCACCGCGCTGACGTAGAGCGTGGCCTTGGCGACCTCGGCGTCTTCCTGCAGCGAATGCCAGTGCGCCTGGTCGCGGCGGGGGCGCTCCTCGCGCCTGTGTTGCATCGGATGTGGCCAGTGCAGGTGCGGCCAGTGCAGCCGGCCGGCCATTTGCCTGATATGCAGCTCCGGGTGGAAACGCATGGGCAACACCTCCTGGGCGTGGCACGCGCCGGCCGGGACGCTAGGGCCGTATATGGGATGGCGGCGTGGCAACCCGGAACGCGGATGGTTCGGGACCATATACGACTTAACTATAGGCGGCGCGACGCAGGATGCGAGCTTCGCGTGACATCGCGGTGCCCCGCCCGGCACCGCCCGGGTCAGCCCGGCGCGGTGCCGGGCGGGCTGACMGCCGCCGCCGCGGCCTCGCGCGCGCGCAACTCGGCCAGCATATTGCAGAACAGCGCGCCTTGCTCCAGCGCGTCGTCCAGCGCCACGTGCGTGTGCGGCAGGGGATCCTTCCAGGCCTCGGGCAGGGCGGGCTTGACCGTCTTGCGGTAASGCAGGCCGGTCATGGCGAAGCCCAGCGTCTTGATGTCGAGCGCGGCCCAGCCGAACGGCGAGCGGCCGGCGAAGCGCATCATGTACCAGAACATCCAGGTGAAATCGAAGCCGGCCGGAAAGGCCACGAAGACTGGCTTGCCGGGCAGGCTTTCCACCCACTCCACATAGCGCACCATGGCCTGCGCCGGCGGCTCCGGGTTCTGGCGGCAGGCCGCCCAGGCTTCCGGCTGGGTCAGCCACCACTGCATCTGCGCCGGATGGCCGGCCGCGCCGGGCAGCGTCTCCAGGTTGGCCGAGAAGGTACCGAGCACGGTCTTGTCCGCCAGCATCGCCGCGGAGGCGAAGGACAGCATGGAGTGCGGGCCCGGGATGGGGCCATCGGCTTCCACGTCGGTGCTCACATAGATCTCGGGGCGGGTGTCGGGTGCCTGTCGCTTGGCCATGGCTGCTCGGAGAAGAGGAAGTCCGGAAAGGGCGGCGGCGCTCAGCCCGCGTCGATCAGGTGGTCCGCCACATAGGGATTGTTCTTGCGCTCGTCGCCGAACGTCGAGACCGGGCCGTGGCCGGGCACGAAGGTGACATCCTCACCGAGCGGCCAGAGATGCGTGCGGATCGAGCGGATCAGGTCGCCGTGGTTGCCGCGCGGAAAATCCGTGCGTCCGATCGAGCCGGCGAACAGCACGTCGCCGACGATGGCAAGCCGGTGCGCGCGCGAGAAGAACACCACGTGGCCCGGGGTGTGCCCGGGGCAATGGTAGACCTCCAGCGTCTCGCTGCCGAACTGCACGGTGTCGCCGGTATCGAGCCAGCGCTGGGGTTCGAACACTTCGGCATGGCCGAAGCCGAAGCGGTGCGTCTGCTCCGGCAACTGGTCGATCCAGAAGCGCTCGTCCTCATGCGGSCCCTCGATGGGGACGCCMAGCTCGCGCGCSAGYGCCGCSGCRCCSGCGCAATGGTCCAGGTGGCCGTGCGTCAGGAAGATCTTCTCCAGCGTSACGCCGCGTTCCCTGAGCGCCGCGTGGATGCGCTCGAGGTCGCCGCCGGGGTCGGTTACCGCGGCCCGGCCGGTGGTCTCGTCGATCAGGAGCGCGCAGTTCTGCTGGAAGGGCGTAACGGGAATCAGGAGGACTTGCATGAGAAGGCGGGGATGGACCTGGAATGTGGGTTCTGCGTGCGCGCGAGCCGCCGGGCCGGCGCACGATGTCGTGCATTGTAGCGTCGGGCACACCGCCACGTCGGGCCGTGCCGGGCGGCTGCCGGCGCCGCGAAGCCATGCCCGCATCACACCGCAAAGCCTTGCCAGGACTGGGCCTGCGCCCCGCGGCCCGCTGCAACGGGTACGCCGTCGCGGCGGCTTTTTMGTGATTTTTCGATTTTGTTACAGACAATTCGTAACAAAATCAAGAGCATAGGCCCAACTGCCTGATGCTAGACTCGCGCGATGCCATGGTTACCACCCCTACTTTCCCGCCCCGGGCGGATCGCCCGACTGTGCCTGCACGCCACCTGTGCGCTGGCGCTGGCGGCCTGCGCCTTGCCTCCGGGAGGCGAAGAGCAGGAAAGCGCGCCGACCGCCACCACGGCCAAGCCTGCCAAGCCCGGCAAGGCCGCCAGGCCGGACAAAGGTGGCAGGGACGCCAGGTCCAATGGGCAGGATCAGGCGCAAAAAGATGGGGGGAAGGATAGCGGCAATGGCTGGGGCCTGTTCCGCTGGGGCGGCAACGACGGCCTCGCCGATGGCGGGCAGGGCTCGTTCGAGGGCTTGCGGCCCGATCTCGGCTCTTACGAGCAGCGCGGCACCGCTTCCTGGTATGGCAAAGGCTTCCACGGCCGCCGCACCGCCAACGGCGAGCGCTTCGACATGCGCGCGATGACCGCCGCCCATCCCTCGCTGCCGCTCGACAGCTGGGTGCTGGTCCGTAACCTGCGCAATGGCAAGGTAGCGGTGGTGCGCATCAACGACCGCGGCCCGTATCACAGCAACCGCGTGCTCGACGTCTCCTACGGCGCCGCCAGGCGTCTTGGCTTTACCGAGCACGGCTCGACCCAGGTGGAGATCCGCCGCCTGTCGCGCAGCGAGGTCGCCGCGCTGGGTCCGCAGATCGCGCCGGGCGACGATGCCGGCGGCGATGGCGGCGACGACGCCAATGGCGGCCCCGACCTGTCCGACAAGCCGGACGAGCAGCCCGTGCGCGTGGCCCGCAAGACGCGCAAGCCGGCGGCMCGGCGCAAGCACCGCTGAGCCTGCGATGCGGACCATGCAGCCTTGCCGGGTCCGCGCCGCGGCCGGCGCGCCGGTCCTAGTCTTCGCTGTCCGCGTCGTCGCMGGCCCGCTGCGCCAGCGCCAGCCGGTACAGMGCATCGGTGGGCGCGCCGGTGATGGCGGCGGCCAGCTTGGCGGCCCRCTTGGCCGGCAGCTCGGCCAGCAGCAGCCCCAGCACCTGCTGTGCGCGCGCATCGGGCTGGCCCGCATCCTGCGCGGCCGGCGCCGCGCCTTCGACCACCAGCACKAACTCGCCCTTGGCGCGCGACGCGTCCGCGGCCAGCCAGGCCGGCGCCTCGCCGACCGGCAGCACGGGAATTTCCTCGAACAGCTTGGTCAGCTCGCGGCCGATCAGCAGACGCCGCTCGCCGGGCAGCGCCGCAGCCAGCGCGGCCAGGGTATMGGCGATGCGGTGCGGTGCCTCATAGACGACCCAGGCGTGATCCAGCGTGGCCAGCGCGGCGATGGCTTCGGCGCGCGCGCGCGCCTTGGGCGGCAGGAAGCCGGCGAAGGTAAAGCGCCCGCCGCCGCTGTCCAGCATCTCGCCGGCCACCGACAGCGCGGCCACCGCGGCGCTCGGGCCGGGCAGCGGCACCACCTTGTGGCCGGCCGCGCKGGCCGCTTCCACCAGGCGCGCGCCGGGGTCGGAGATGCCGGGCGTGCCGGCRTCGGATACATAGGCAATGCGCTCGCCGGCGGCCAGGCGCGCATTGATGCGCTGGGCCGCCTCGCGCTCGTTGTGCTCGTGCACGGCCAGCAGGGGCCGGTGCAGGYCCACGCGCGTGAGCAGCTGGCCGGTGTTGCGGGTGTCCTCGCAGGCGATCGCGTCGGCCAGGCCGAGCACATGCAGGGCCCGCAGCGAGAGATCGGCCAGGTTGCCGATCGGCGTGGCCACCACGTACAGGGTGCCGGACGGGTAGGACTGGCCGGCCGCCAGGGAGATCCAGTMAGTCATGCTTGAGAACTTCMGTTGAATCCATCATTCAAATCCACCACGCAGGCGCAGGGCGCCCGCGCCKAGGCACGCGCGCTGGMCCACCTGGAGCGGCACGGCCTCGCGCTCGTGGTTCGCAATTATCGCTGCAAAGGCGGCGAGATCGACCTGATCATGCGCGAGGCCGACGGCACGCTGGTTTTCGTCGAGGTGCGCGAGCGCGCCAGCCGGACGTTTGGCGGGGCGGCGGCCAGCGTCACGCCGGCCAAGCAGCGGCGCATCCTGCTGGCGGCGGCCCACTTCCTGGCCGCGCAGCCGGCAGCGGGCGGCGAGCCGGGCTGCCGGCTMGACGTGGTGGCGCTGGAGCCGGGCCGGCTCGAATGGATCCGCGGCGCCTTCKGGGCCGATGGCGGCTAGCGGGCGGCAGCCCGCGCGGGCGGGTGCGTCATAATGCGCGGTATCGCGCGGCTCGCCCCGCGCCCGGACACAGGCAGCGACACCAAACAGGGCCGATCGAGCCATGCATATCGATAGCATCCAGCAACATTTCTTCGACAGCGCCGACACCATGCGCCAGGCCGCGCCGGTGATGGCACCCCATATCGCCGCGGCGATCGAGCGCATGGTGGGCGCGCTCACCAGCGGCAACAAGATCCTCGCCTGCGGCAACGGCGGCTCGGCCGCGGACGCCCAGCACTTCGCCGCCGAGCTGATCGGCCGCTTCGAGCGCGAGCGCCCGGGCCTGGCGGCGATCGCGCTGACCACGGACAGCTCCATCCTGAGCGCGGTCGGCAACGATTATGATTTCAGCGTGGTGTTTTCCAGGCAGGTGCAGGCGCTCGGCCAGCCGGGCGACGTGCTGCTGGCCATCTCCACCTCAGGCAACTCTGCCAACGTGGTGGCCGCGGTGATGGCCGCCAAGCAGCGCGACATGTGCGTGGTCGCGCTGACCGGCAAGGGCGGCGGCGAAGTCGCCGGCCTGCTCGACGAGTTCGACGTCAGCCTGTKCGTGCCCAGCGAGCGCACCGCGCGCATCCAGGAAGTCCACCTGCTGACCCTGCATTGCCTGTGCGACGGCATCGACGAGGCGCTGCTGGGCGAGGGCTGAGCCCGCCCGGCGCGCCACGCGCTGTCGCCATTTCCCGCAACCCTGCTTCATGGCCCATTTTTGCCTCACCGCTTTCAGCAAGGACCGCATGACGACTCTGCCCAACCCGCGTGAATCCCGCACCGTCCGGCCTGCCGGACGCCTGGCCCGCCTGGCCCGCACCGCCACCACGGTCGCGKTGCTGACKGTGGCCGCCACGCAGCTGGCCGGCTGCTTCCCGGTGCTCGCCGGCGCCATGGCCGGCGGCGTGACCATGGCCACCGACCGCCGGCCCACCGGCACCCAGGCCATCGACCGCGGCCTGCAGCTCGAGGCCGAGAACACACTGAACTCGCGCTACAACGGCCAGGCCCGCATCAGCGTCACGGTCTACAACCGCAAGGTGCTGCTGACCGGCGAGGCCAAGAACAACGACGTCAAGCAGCAGGTGGAGCAGTACGTGCGCGGCCTGCCCAATGCGCGCGAGGTGATCGACGAGCTGGAGATCGTGTCGTCGCCTTCGTTCGCCACGCAGAGCCAGGACACGTATATCACCAGCAAGGTCAAGACCATGCTGATCACCACCGAAGGCATCCCGTCCAACTCGATCAAGGTCGTCACCGAGAAGGGCGTGGTCTACCTGATGGGCGTGGTCACCCCGGCCGAGGGCGACCGCGCCACCGACGTGGCGCGCAATGCCAGCGGCGTGGTCAAGGTGGTCAAGGCCTTCGACTACGTGAGCGAGACAGAACGCGCCAGGCTCGATGCCACCGCCAGCTCGCAGAACCCGCCGCAGGGCGAGAGTTCCGGCGCGGCACCGGCCCAGCCCGCGCAGCCGGCACCGGTCCAGCCGGCGCCCGACACCACGGCGCCCGGCGCCACCAGCAGCCCGGTCGCGGCGCCGGTCAGCTCCCCGGTGGCGCTGCCGCCGGGCCGCAACCTGCCCTGAGGCGGGCAGCGGGGCGGGTGACGCGCAAAGCTGGCCCCCGGCTCGCCTTTGCGCGTACCCGTTACAGCGCCGGCATATCAGCGCGGCGGCGCAATCCGCGGTTCGATCTGCGGATTGCGCATCACATTGGCCCGCCCGATATGATAGGGTTTGGCACGCCGCCMGGCGCGGCACCGGAGCCGATCCCATGATCCCCATTTCCGTACGAGCGATCCCTTTCGTCACCCTTGTCGTTGCCGCGCTCGCGCTGCTGGCCACGGCCCKGGCCGCGCACGCGCAAGCCGCCCAGGAGGCGGGCGCCACCGCGCTGCAGGCGCGCGACTGGGCCGCCGCC
>NZ_JBFTLQ010000163.1:0-6702 GCF_056396525.1 Cupriavidus sp. 05T41 | reverse complement strand
CGCGATGTACTGCTGCGTTACGGCGGTCGCTGGGTGCTCGCCTCCTTCACCGATCCAAAGCGCCGCTGGTGGCTACCGCTCACCCTCTGGGTGGACCTGGTCATCGTGCTGCTGGTCATGCCGGTGATGGCGCTCCCCCAACTCATCATCCTCACTTACCCGGAACCTCAGTTTCCGCCGGAGAACGACCGGCTGTGCGGCTTCGCCGACGAGGATGGCGATCATCGTGCCTGACTTCCAACGGCGGTCCATGTTTGCTGAAATCCAGAGAAGGCGGCATCGGTTTCGGTCAGCAAGCGATTGGCTGCCCCATGCGATGGATGAAAGCACGCAAGTCTCCACGCAGTTTCAGCCGAAGGGTGCTAGCCCGGACTATGCAGGAAACTTGGGCACCAACACGGTCAATTTGGGTCGATAGCAACGAGCCAAGTGACCCTCGTATCCTCTACGTCGCCCAAGTCTGCGAGTACATCCGCCACTTTATGGCCCAGGGACCGTGTGATCTGCCGCTGCCCGAAGCACCCCACTGGTGGAACACTCCTCACAACAACTTCTGCCTGACTCCGCGTGAGACGCTGCGCCACTACGTTCCGTGGCGCACCGGCGAGCGGAAGACGGTCCCGCGTCTCACGGGACCGTCTTCAGTGGCGTCTCCTACAACCGCTCGACGATCGTCACATTCGCCATGCCGCCGCCTTCGCACATGGTCTGCAGGCCGTAGCGCTTGCCATGCGTATGCAGGGCATGCACCAGCGTGGTCATCAGCTTCGCGCCAGAACCGCCCAGCGGGTGGCCCAGCGCGATCGCGCCGCCGTGCACGTTCATGCGCGCCGGATCGGCACCCGTGGCCTGCAGCCACGCCAGCGGCACCGGCGCGAACGCTTCGTTGATCTCGAACAGGTCGATGTCGCCGATCTTCATGCCGGCCTTCTCCAGCGCGCGCAGCGTGGCGGGCAACGGCGCCTCGAGCATGATGACGGGATCGTGGCCGAGCACCGACATATGATGGATGCGCGCGAGCGGCTTGACGCCCAGCTTCTTCAGGCCGGCTTCGTTGACGATCATCAGGCCGGCGGCGCCATCGCAGATCTGGCTGGCGCTGGCTGCGGTGACGGTGCCACCCTCCTCGATCAGCTTGACGCTGCCGATGGACTCCAGGCTCGCTTCGAAGCGGATGCCTTCGTCCACCGTGTGCAGTTCGCCATTGCCGCTGCCGTCGGCGGCGCGCACGGCGACCGGCACGATTTCCTGGTTGAAGCGGCCGGCCTGGGTGGCGGCGATGGCGCGGCGGTGGCTTTCCAGCGCGTAGCGGTCGAGGTCGTCGCGCTTGAGGCCGTACTTGCGCGACATCATCTCGGCGCCGGTKAACTGGCTGAACTTCACGCCCGGATAGCGCTCCTGCATGGCCGGGCTCATCGAGCTGCCGAAACCGTTCTTGAACGGCAGYGAGGACGGCAGGCCCATCGGCACGCGCGTCATGCTTTCCACGCCAGCGGCGATGACGATATCCATGGTGCCGGACATCACGGCCTGTGCGGCGAAATGCAGCGCCTGCTGCGACGAGCCGCACTGGCGGTCCACGGAAGTGCCGGGCACGCTTTCGGGCAGGCGCGAAGCCAGCACGGCGTTGCGCGCCACATTGCCGGCCTGCTCACCGGCCTGGCCCACGCAGCCCATGATCACGTCGTCGATCAGTGCGGGATCGGCGCCGCTGCGCGCGACCAGCGCGTCCAGCACCTGCGCGGCGAGGTCCGCCGGATGCCAGCCCGCGAGCTTGCCGCCCTTGCGCCCGCCCGCGGTGCGCGCGGCCGCTACGATGTATGCCTCTGCCATGTGCTCTCCTCTTATCGTTCCAGGCAAACMCTGTTTATCCTGATGCGGATTCTGGAGCAGTTGCCCGGCACATGGCGTCGTCGGAAGCGACGATTGCGCKGCCGGCGCGCGCTGTCAGACGCGCGGCTGCAGTACCGAGAAGATCGCCGTGGCGCGCAACAGGCAGCGCTCGCCCGCCAGCAGGCGGCAACTGCCGAAGCGCAGCCGCGAGCCGAGCTTGTCGAACGCCACGTGCGCTTCCACCCAGTCGCCCACGCGCGCGGCATCGAAGTAGTCGAGGCTGAGGTTGGCGGTCACCGCCGGATGCTGGCGCCCTGCCTCCAACGCCATCATCATCCCGATGGCGGTATCGGCCAGCGTGGCCAGCATGCCGCCGTGCGGGATGCCGAGCGGGTTCAGATGCTGCGGCCCGATGCGGATGGCGACCACGCGCCGCGCACGGTCCACGTAGAGCTGGCCGAAATGCTCGAGAAAGCCGCTGGCGCCGCGCAGCGCGACAAATCCCGGCGGCACCGCCGCCGCGTCCGCGCCAGCGCTGCCGGCGCCCGGTTCATTGGCTTCTGCCATGGACACCGCCCCGCCTCAGGCCGCGAAGAAGCGCGACGCCACGCCGAGCTGCTCGCGGCATTCGGCCACCATGCGCTCGATCAGCTCCTCGCAGCTCGGGATGTCGTCGATCAGGCCCACGCACTGGCCCGCGCTGATGATGCCGCCGTCGGTCTCGCCGGCGTTCAGCGCGGCCTTGCCGCGCACGCCCGCCACCAGGTGCTTGACGTCCTCGAACTGCGCGCCGCCCGGCTGGCGCTCGATGGTCACCACTTCGTCCGAGACGGCGTTCTTGAGCACGCGCGCCGTGTTGTGCAGCGTGCGGAAGATCAGGTTGGTATCGCGCTCGCTGGCTTCCACCAGGGCCTGCTTGATGTTGTGGTGGATCGGCGCCTCGCGCGTGGCGCAGAAGCGCGTGCCCATGTTCACGCCCTCTGCACCCAGCACCAGCGCCGCCGCCATGCCGCGCCCGTCGGCGATACCACCCGAGGCGATCACGGGGATGCCGAGCCGGCGCGCCGCCAGCGGGATCAGGACCATGCCCGGCACGTCGTCTTCGCCGGGATGGCCCGCGCATTCGAAGCCGTCGATCGACACCGCATCCACGCCCAGCCGCTMGGCCGACAGCGCATGGCGGATCGCCACGCATTTGTGGATCACCTTGATGCCCGCCGCCTTGGCGCGCGCGATGTGCTCCTTCGGGTTGTTGCCGGCGGTCTCCAGCACCTTGATGCCATTTTCGATGATCACGTCGAGGTAGCGCGCGTACGGCGGCGGGTTGATCGACGGCAGCAGCGTCAGGTTGACGCCAAACGGCTTGTCGGTCAGCTCGCGGCAGCGACGGATCTCTGCGTCCAGCGCCTCCGGCGTGGGCTGGGTCAGCGCGGTCAGCACGCCGAGGCCGCCGGCGTTCGATACCGCGGCGGCCATCTCGGCGTAGCCGACCCATTGCATGCCGCCCTGGATGATGGGATAGCGGGTGCCCAGCAATTCGGTGATGCGCGTCTTCATGATGTTCCTGTCTTCCTTCTTGTCTTTGCCGATTCTCTGTCCTGCCCCGGCGCGGCAAATGCCGGCCGCCGCCAGGCAAGCTGGCGCCAGTCTAAGGCGCCGGTCCACTGCCGGCCTCGTCGGATGCGACGATTGCAGGCGCATGATTCTGCACTACCTTACCAGCCAACCCTTTCGAGCAGCCAAGGCCAGCCATGAGCAACGCATCCCAAGCATCCCTGCCCCCCAGCTTCGAGACCCTGCAATATGCGGTCGAGGCCGGTGTCGCCACCATCACCCTGCACCGCCCGGACAGGCTCAACGCCTTCACCCCGAAGATGATGGAGGAGCTGATCGCCGCCTTCGACGCCACCGACGCCGACGACAATGTGCGCGCGGTGATCGTCACCGGCTCGGGGCGCGCCTTCTGCGCCGGTGCCGACCTGGCCTCGGGCGGCTCCACCTTCGATTTCGAGAAGCGCTACGGCGCCAGCAGCCAGGGCAGCGCGCACCGCGACGGCGGCGGGCGCGTCTCGCTGCGCATCTTCCGCAGCCTCAAGCCGGTCATCGCCGCCGTCAATGGCGCGGCGGTGGGCGTGGGCGTGACCATGCAGTTGCCGATGGATATCCGCCTGGCCTCGACCGACGCCAAGTTCGGCTTCGTGTTCGCGCGCCGCGGCATCACGCCGGAGGCGGCTTCGTCATGGTTCCTGTCGCGCGTGGTGGGGATCTCCACCGCGCTGGAGTGGTGCTACACCGGCCGCGTGTTCAGCGCGCAGGAAGCGCTCGATCGCGGCCTGGTGCGCTCGCTGCACGCGCCCGAAGACCTGCTGCCGGCGGCGCAGGCGCTGGCGCGCGAGATCGCGGACAACGCCGCGCCGGTCTCGGTGGCGATCTCGCGMCAGCTGATCTGGCGCATGGCCGGCGCCAGCCACCCGATGGAGGCGCACCGGCTGGACAGCCGCGCGATCCAGTCACGCGGCCAGTCCGCCGACGTCAAGGAAGGCGTCGATGCCTTCCTGGAAAAGCGCCCCGCCAACTTCCCGGAGCGGGTCTCGCAGGACATGCCGGACTTCTACGACTGGGGCAACGAGCCGCCCTTCATCTGAGCCAGAGACAACGCCCAACGCATCGCCAGGAGCACAGCGTGAACGTCAGTACCGCAKTCCAGACCMGCAAATCCGTGCGCGGCTTCCTGCCCGCGCCGGTGGCGCCGGAGATCATCCGCGACGTGCTCGAACAGGCCGCGCGGGCACCCTCGGGCGGCAACCTGCAGCCGTGGCATATCCACGTGGTGGGCGGGGAACCGCTCGAAGAGCTCAAGGGCACCATGCGCGAGCTGATCGCCAGCCGGCCCGGCGGCGAGGGCAAGGAGTACGACATCTATCCGCCAGAGCTGGTCTCGCCCTACCGGGAGCGCCGCTTCCAGGTGGGCGAGGAACTCTACCGCTGCCTGGGCATTCCGCGCGAGGACAAGCGCGCGCGCATCGCGCAGTTCGCCAACAACTTCACCTTCTTCGGCGCGCCGCTGGCGCTGTTCTGCACCGTGGACCGCCGCATGGGCCCGCCGCAGTGGTCGGATCTCGGCATGTACCTGCAGACCGTGATGCTGCTGCTGCGCGAGCATGGCCTGCACAGCTGCGCTCAGGAATGCTGGGCGATCTATCCGCAGACCATCTCGTCCTTTCTCTCGATCCCCGCCGAACGCATGCTGTTTACCGGCATGGCCATCGGCTACGAAGACCCCGGGGCGCCGGCCAACCAGCTGCGTGCCGTGCGCGCGCCGCTGGAGGAGTTCGCGGAGTTCGTGGGGATCTGAGAGCGCGGCCGCCGGATTCGGCAACTATGCCGATTTCGTCGGTCCCGACGCGGAAAGACGACAAGCCGGGTCAGGTTTGAGATGCCACACTATAAGTGTCATCCATCCTGCCCCCGCCAGCCCCGCCATGCGCCAGCCTTCCGCTCCGGCCGAGTCCGCTCCCGGCCCGTTCGCCCCCCTATCTACCGTTCGTTCCCCGGCCACGCGTGCCGCGCACCGGGTCACCGTCATCGACTCCCATACCGGCGGCGAACCGACGCGCCTGGTCATTGGCGGCTTCCCCGATCTGGGCGGCGGCARCATGGCCGATCGCCTCGTGCGGCTGGCTGGCGAGCATGACCGCTGGCGCACGGCCACCGTGCTGGAGCCGCGCGGCAGCGACGTGGTGGTCGGCGCGCTGCTGTGCGCTCCGGCCTCGGCCGATGCCTGCGCCGGCGTGATCTTCTTCAACAACAGCGGCTACCTGGGCATGTGCGGCCACGGCACCATCGGGCTGGTGGCGTCGCTGGCGCACCTGGGCCGGATCGCGCCCGGCCGCCACCGGATMGAGACCCCGGTGGGCGTGGTCGATGCCGTGCTGCATGAAGACGGCTCGGTCAGCGTGCGCAATGTGCCGGCATGGCGCTACCGGCGCGCCGTGGCGGTGACGGTGCCCGGCCACGGCACCGTCGCAGGCGATATCGCCTGGGGCGGCAACTGGTTCTTCCTGTGCGAGGACCATGGCCAGCGCATCGCGCACGACAACGTGGACGCCCTGACCGCCTTCGCCGGCGCGCTGCGCCGGGCCCTGGAGCATGCKGGCATCCGCGCCGAGGGCGACGCCGCGATCGATCACATCGAATTGTTCGGCCCGCCCGGCCMGGCCGACGACGCCGACAGCCGCAACTTCGTGCTGTGCCCGGGCAACGCCTACGACCGCTCCCCGTGCGGCACCGGCACCAGCGCCAAGCTGGCCTGCCTGGCTGCCGACGGCAAGCTGGCGCCCGGCGCGCCGTGGCGCCAGGCCGGCATCACCGGCAGCCGTTTCGTGGCGCACTATGCGCCAGCCGGAGAAGCGAGCCGCATCGTGCCCACCATCCATGGCACCGCCCACGTCTGCGCCGAAAGCACGCTGCTGGTCGGCGGCGACGATCCGTTCGGCTGGGGGCTGGTGGCGTGAGCCGGGCCCTGCACTGCGCAGACGCCATCGTGATCGGCGCCGGCATCGTAGGCGCAGCGTGCGCCGCCGAACTGGCCGCGCATGGCCTGAACGTGCGGGTGCTCGACGACCAGCGCGGCGGCGCCACGCACGCCGGCATGGGCCACCTCGTGCTGATGGACGACAACGCGGCCGAGCAGGCGCTGTGCGCGGCGTCGCTCGGCCTCTGGCGCGTGCTGGYCGCGCGCATGCCCGAGGCCTGTGCCTACCGCCGCTGCGGCACGCTGTGGCTGGCCGCCGACGAGGAGGAACTGGCGCAGGCCGCCCGCCGGCGCGCAGCGCTGCGGGCGCGGGGCGTCCCGGGCACGCTGCTGAC